>JANQIZ010000005.1 GCA_028281895.1 Dehalococcoidia bacterium | reverse complement strand
GAGGTCGATGCGCTACTGATCCAGACGGGCTATCAAGAGGCCGACACCGAACTAGCGGCGGCGTTCGGTGTGTCTCTCGCACCGACAGACTCGACCCTGGCTCAGCCTTCTCCGCCGGAAGCAGTGAGCGCATCCGACACTCGTTCCGAGATGGCCGCGCTTGCCGGACGCATAGCGGAGCAGGCTGAAGCCGGATCGCCGTTGAGCCGAATCGCCGTGCTGTGCGGAACCAGCGACTACGCCGAGCGGGTTCGCTCTACGCTGAAAGCAGCCGACATCCCTGTCTGCGGACCGCCGCAGGAGTCGCTCCTTGGCGCACCAGCAGGTCGCCTTGTACAGGGCCTGTTGACGATCGCAACGTCCGGACTCGAAAGAAAGTCGGTCGGCGACTGGCTCGCCACCTGCCCGGTCCGAAACCCGCTGTCAGGCCAGCCAGTGCCGGGCCCGGTTCCCGGAATAGAGTGGGATCGGATAAGCAGGACGGCGAAGGTGACCGGCGGACCCGACAACTGGCAGCGGCAGCTTGAGCGCTTCGCTGCATCCAGCAGACGCATGGCTGAACGGGCACGCCGGTACGGCGACGACTCAGAGGATGGCGGCGGGGAGCGGGCAGCGGTCTCCCTTGAGAGGCGGGCAGCTTCAGCCACAGACCTGGCAGCGTTCGCAGCGCGGCTGGCATCAGACCTTGAGCAGTCCGTCGAGCGCCAGTCATGGAGCGAGTGGGCAGCATGGCTTCGCGCTCTGATCGAAAGCTATTCACTGCTCGGAAGCCCTGGCGGAAGCTCTGGCGATGATTCACAGGAGGCCAGCCAGCTCCTTACAGTCCTTGAGCGAATAGGCGGCCTCGACTCAACTGCTGGCACGACACCCGATCTCGCCCACTTCTCCGCCACGGTGATCCGCGAGCTGGGCAGTAGTCGCAGTGGTGGCTCGGCGCTGGGCAGAGGGGTGTTCGTCGCGCTCGTCCGCGATGCTGCGGCCACACGGTTCGATCACGTCCACGTCGTCGGCATGGCGGACGGCGCGTTCCCGTCGCCTGATGCGACAGACCCGCTGCTGCCAGACAGCCTGCGGAGCCATCTCAATGAGCGCTACGGCATCGGCCTTCTGATCGCTGCCGACCGCAAGCATCAGGCCAGGGTCCAGTTCCTCGCAGCGCTCCAGTCAGCCGGTTCGGCCACGCTCTACTGGTCGCGTGCCAGCGGTCCGGGCACGGGACAGGCAGGACCGTCGCTGTGGCTGATCGAGCAGCTTCGCAAGTGGCCGAAGAACGCAAAGCTGCAGGCAGGCTCGATACTTGAGAGACCGCAGGAAGTCGAAGGGCTCTGCACCGCCGAGTTTGCTGCCGCAGAGCGCTACGCCGACATCCATGAGTATGACATCGCCAGCGTGCGCCGCAACGTCGATGGCTCTCGGCAAAGCGCGTCGCACTGGCTTGAGTCAGACGAGGAGTCCGGAGTGCCGGGCGCTCTGGCGCTTGAGAGCAGCCGCTACAGGCAGCCGATCACCGAATGGTCGGGCGATCTCTCGTCGATCGCAGCAGATGTCCCAGCCTTCGGCGGCGAGCCGCTATCCGCAAGCCGCGTCGAGACCTTTGCCTCGTGCCCGCTGAAATACCTCTTCACCTATCTGCTCAATGTCGATCCGGGCGTGAGCGAGGAGAGCTCGTTCCACATGGCGCCGGATGTGAAGGGAACGTTCGTCCACGATGTGCTCGAAACCTACCTCAACCTGCGGACCGGTGAACGGCAGTTGCCGCAGGGAGAAGAGACGCTGAACGAGGCGTTCCAGCAGGTAATCGAGAGGTGGAAGCGGGACGACTCGGTCACCACTGGACGAGTCTGGGAGATCGAGTCCGCCGAGATACTCCGCCAGCTTCGCCTCTGGATCATCCAGGAGAAGAGGCTCGAGGAGCAGGGATACAGTCCGCTGGCTGCCGAGTTGTCGTTCGGGCGTCCGCGTGGCGTCTCGCCAGACCAGCTCGACCCCGTAGTTGAGTACACGCTGGACGATGGCACTGTCCTGACCTTCTCAGGAAAGATCGACCGCGTGGACGGCCATCCCGAAGGCCACTTCCTCGTGATGGACTACAAGTCCGGCAAGCCCGACTACTACAAGGGCGTCAAGAAGGATCCTGTTGACTGCGGGCGTCACCTCCAGTTGCCGCTCTACTCCTATGCCGTCCGGCAGCTCCGGTCGCCCTCAGGCTCTATCGCAGCCGGCTTCTGGTTTGTGCTGGATCGCGGGCAGACCATCACGCCGGAACTCGGAGAGTTTGACGCAGACGGTGCTGAGCAGCGGTTGAATGAAGTGCTGGAGACGCTGCACGAAGTCAACAGCAGCGGCATGTTCCCGCCGAATCCTGGCAGCGGATCACCACCTGAGAACTGCAAATACTGCGACTTCGAATCCGTCTGTCCAACCGAGGCCCGGCGGAAGTCGATGCTCACCATTCAGTCGAAAGACCCTCGGCTCAGCGGCTACTTCGATATGGCGATGCCCGGCGAGAACGGCGGTGAGGAATGACCTCTGCCAGCGATGCCGCACGGCCAGACGAGCAGTCTCGGAAGCAGATCCGTGAGCTGGTCGACACCAACCTGTATGTCGAAGCGGGCGCAGGCACAGGAAAGACGCGGGCGCTGATCGACCGCCTGGCAGAGCTGCTCGTCACACACGGGGTCGACCCGGAAAACGTCGCAGCGATCACCTTTACTAGGGCGGCGGCTTTCGAGATGCGATGGCGGCTGCGCGAAGAGCTTGAGAGAAGGCAGTCAGATTCCGGCCACGCCGAATCTAGCCAGCGCATCCAGGAGGTTCTCGACACTCTCGACGGCCTTTCGATTCAGACGATCCACGCCTTCGCTCTTTCGATGCTGCGGGAACACCCGTTGGAGATTGGACTGACGCCTGTCATAGAGCCGCTCGACGACGTGCAGGGATCGGTCGAGTTCGAGGCGTTGTGGACCGAGTGGATCTCAGAGCGGCTTGAGGATGACCCGGAACTTGCCGCATCGCTTGGCAATGCGCAGCGGCTCGGCCTGACGACACCGGTGGAGACGCTGCGCAAGCTGGCCGAAGAGCTGAGCGAGCATCATCACGAGATCGATGCAGCGGACTATCCGCCGGGACCGGTTCCAGAAGGCGTCCCATCAGAAGCCTTCGCCAGTGTCCTCACCATTGGCCGTCGCTACATCGAAGCCGCAAACATCCCGCAAGACAGGATGTCCGTCTTCTTCCGTGATGCTGTCGAGCCTCAACTTGAGTCGGTGCTGCTGCTGTCCGGCGCCGCAGACACGGTTCCAGCCACGGATCTGGTCGACTGGGCTGAACTCAAAACAGGCGGCAAAGGCAACGCGAAGAACTGGCAGGACACCGCGCCCGGCGTCGATGGACTGAACGATCTTCGCGATCTCATCAAAGATCTCCAGGGCCGGGTCGATGAAGTGCGGAGTGCCCTCGCCCGCCGAACTCTCGCCATCTTCCTCAAGCACGCCATCGACTTCGCGAAGAGCTACGCGGCAGAGCGTCATGTGCGTGGCCGCCTCACATTTCACGATCAGCTCGTGCTGGCGATCCGGCTCCTGTCCGAGTCCGAACGGGCACGACGCCAGATCACCTCCCGATTCCAGCACGTCCTCGTCGACGAGTTCCAGGACACCGACCCGGAGCAGATCAAGCTGCTGCGACTCCTAGCCGAGACCGCGGGCGAGCTTCGCTCGGGCAGCCTTTTCCTAGTCGGCGATCCGAAACAGTCGATCTACAGGTTCCGCGGCGCAGACCCTGCATCGTCTGGCGCATTCTCCAGACAGGTCGCAGAAACTGGCCACAAGCCGTATCTCAGCGAAAACCATCGATCGCTGCCGGGCATTCTCAACTGGGTGAACAGGATCTTCTCGGAATGGATGAAAGGCGGCGAAGAGTCCGGCCAGGCCGAGTACAGGTCGCTCGAAACCGGCTACAGCCTCGACGATGCGCAGGTCGATGCGCCCGTGCGATGGTTCGGTGGCGATCGAGATGGCAATGCGGAACTCGTCAGAGCTCACGAATATGAGCATGTTGCCGCGATAGCGAATGCCGCTGGCAACGGGGAGTTCAGGGTCCGCGATCTGTCCAGCAAGGAGTGGCGCGACACCCGCTACTCCGACGTGGCGATTCTTGTCCGCAGCCGCTCTCACCTCGACTCGCTGGAAGACAGGCTCACTGAGCAGG
>JANQIZ010000269.1 GCA_028281895.1 Dehalococcoidia bacterium | reverse complement strand
TCTGCGCAGGTGGTTCTCGATGAACCACGAGGATCGCCTGGCGGTAGAAGACGCCAAGCGCGACGCGTTCGTGAAGACACTGGCCGATGTCGCCGGTGTCGAGGCACGGCCAAACCTTGAGCCGCTGATCGGCCCGAACATCGTCGTGAACGTCCACATCGACCCGGCGGTCACGGGCAAGGACGGCCACCAGGTGATGAAGGAGCTGGAAGAGGGAGATCCCCCGATCTGGACTCGCAGCCACGATGACGGAAAGTCGATAGCGATCGGCGTGCAGGTGCTCACTGACGAAGAGGTTGGGGTTGTCTGCGAGCGGCTGAAAGAAATCCTCGGCTAAGCCTTTGTGCTGGGGCTTTCTGAAGACTGCACAGGCCTGAACTCGGCAGTACGGAGCGAGCGATGAACTGGGACATTCTGGTCAAGAACGGCACCGTGGTCGATCCCGGATAGGGGATGCACGGTCCGGCTGACGTGGCGATCCAGGGCGAGAAGATCGCTGCGGTTGAGCTCGGCCTCGACGCATCGAACGCGGCCCGGGTCATCGACGCTACTGGCAAGATCGTCACTCCGGGATTTGTCGACCTTCATGTCCACAACTACATTTCACGCGGAGGCCGTCCCAGCGTCGCCTCCGACAGCACCAGCCTTGCCTTCGGCGTCACCACCGCGCTTGATGCAGGAACCGCTACTCCCTCGCAGTATCCTCACTACTGGGAGACCGACATCCAGTCGACCAACGTGCGCCTCTACTCGCTTGTGCGCATGCCAGATCCGTACGGTCCTGATCCGGCGACGGTGGGCGAGGTGCAGGAGCTGATCAACAGCTACGACACGCTCATCGGTGTCAAGTTCCACCACTCCCAGCACTTCCCTGCTCTGCCGATGGCCCGCGAGGCCGCCGACTTCGGTGGCGGGATTCTGATGGCGGAGGCGTATGGCGCGCCGATGAGGCAGCTTCTCGACTGGCTGAACCCCGGCGACATTCTCACGCACACCTTTCATGCGGCGTTCAGGTTCCCGATCTTCGATCACCGCGGGAAGCTATGGCAGGAGGTTCACGACGCGGTTGAGCGCGGCGTCTACCTCGATATCGGCCACGGCGCTCGCGGCTTCGCGTTCCGGACGATGGAACAGTCGATGGAGCAGGGACTCAAACCGACGACGATCAGCACCGATCTCCATGTTGGAAACATAGACGGACCTGTCTATGACATGCCGACCACGATGTCGAAGATGATGGCGATTGGCCTGTCGCTGGACGAGGTGATCGAGATGTCGACGATCGTCCCGGCGCGTGCTCTGCACCAGGAAGATCGGCTCGGAACGCTCAAGCCGGGCTACGTCGCAGACGTCGTGGTGAGCGAGGTGCAGCAAGGCCAGTTCGAGTACCTGGACGTCCTGCACGAGCGGCGCACAGGGCACGAGAAGATAGTTCCTGAGACAGTGATCTACTCAGGCAAGCTCTACACCGGCGAAAAATTCGTTCCGGGCGAGATGACGCATCGAGAGGATGCGCCGCAGGGGTTCATCCAGAACGAGACGTAGCCGGACGTGTTCTAAGTCGGCTCATCGAAGTACGGAGCTACGGAGTAGTAGCTGTCCGGATCTGCGGGTGGATTGGCATCCAGGATCTCGTTCACTTCGGTATGCTCCGCCGCGCTCAGCCGCCACTCAGCTGCCTGGGCATTCATCGTCACCTGTCCGGGTCTGCTGGCTCCCGATATCACTGTGCAGACCTGCGGCTCGGCTAGCAGCCACGCGATGGCAAGCTCAAGCAGCGTCTTGCCGCGCTCTTCAGCGAAACCGGTGAGCTTGCCGATCAGATCCAGGTTCTTCGGATTCACCCACTTGCCAGCAGCCTGCGGATTCAGCCCGAGCCTACTCTCCGGAGGCACATCGCCTCCCGCGTCAACCTTGCCTGTGAGCGCTCCGGCAGCAAGCGGCAGGTACGGAATCACGCCAACGCCATGCTGCCTGCACGCGGGGATCATCTCCTCTTCGCTGGTCCGGTTCAGCAGCGAATACGCAAACTGGCTGCTGATGACAGGCGACCAGCCGTTGTGATTCGTCGTCCAGACCGCGTCGACAAGTCTCCATGCGGCGAAATTGCAGACACCGATGTAGCGCGCCTTCCCCTGCCGGACGATGTCTTCCAGCGCTCTCAGCGTCTCTTCGAGCGGCATGCGCGTGTCTGGCCGGTGGATCATGTACAGGTCGATGTAGTCGGTCTGCAGCCTGCGAAGCGAAGCCTCGAGCGCATCGAAAACGAACTTGCGGGAGCCGCCAAACAGGTTCGGTCCGTGCTCTCTCCGGCTGCCGAACTTGGTGCCGATCAGCATCTCCTGTCGACGACCTTTGAGCGCCCGTCCGATGAACTCCTCCGAAACTCCTTGCGCGTAGACATTCGAGGTGTCGATGAAGTTCACGCCAACATCGATCGCCTCATGGACGATCTGCTCGGCCTCATCGAAGGTCGTGCGGTCAGGCTCTCCGAAGCTGTTAGCTCCCAGTCCAACCTCAGATACTTCGAGTCCCGATCTCCCGACATGTCTGTAACGCACGATGTGATTCGCTTCCTGGCTGGGTTTCGGCGGATTGTAATTCGAAGCGGATCGCTGGTGGCGGGAATGGCTCGTGTATGGTGCGGCCAACACCGAATGAGAGATCCGGGAGCGATGAATGACCGAGCCCTTCAACCTGCTGTACATCTTCACCGACCAGCAGCGGGCGGACACCATGGCCGCGTATGGCAACGACTGGATCGAGACTCCGAATCTCGACCGTCTCGCCGACGAGAGCTTCGTGTTCGAAAACTGCTATGTAAGCTCGCCGATCTGCACGCCGTCTCGCTCGACCCAGATGACAGGCCTGTGGCCGCACACCAACGGCTGCGTCAAGAACAACATCCCACTGCCGCAAGAGATCGACACTGTCGCCGACCATCTGCCGGATGGCTATCACAAGGCCTACTACGGCAAGTGGCACCTGGGAAACGAGGTGATCAAGCGCCGCGGGTGGGACGAGTGGCACAGCATCGAGGACCAGTACCGCATCTGGCACACGTCCGAGGAGCACGACTCAGTGCTGAGCGACTACCACCACTACCTGGTCGCACAGGGCTACGAGCCTGACAAGGAGTCTCGTGGCAAGCAGGTTTTCCCCCGGCCCTTCACCGCTGCTCTGCCTGAAAAGCACACCAAGGCCGCGTACCTCGGTCGGGAGGTGTCGAGGTTCATCGGCGAGAACACGTCCCGGCCGTGGACGCTCTACGTAAACCTGCTCGAGCCGCACCCGCCATACGACGGTCCGCTCAACGACATGTACGAGCCGGACTCTCTGCCGCAGAGCCCGGTGTTTATGCAAGATCCGCCGGAAGACGCAGCGCAGATGCACTACCTGATGGCGCAGGCCCAGAAAGAGAGCCTCGACAGCGCATCGGAGGCGTTCGCATCGACATTCGGACGAGACGTTCCGCCGGAAGAGGCCGCGTCGGAAGGGCCGGCAGGTTATGGAGAGGCCGAGTTCAGGCAGGTGCAGGCCTGCTACTACGGGCTGGTCACGCTAATGGACCGCGCAGTTGGGAAGATGCTGGGTGCGCTTGAAGAGACCGGACAGGCCGGGCGAACGATCGTCGTGTTCACCTCAGAGCACGGCGATCAGATGGGCGAGCACAACATCTTCCAGAAGATCGTCATGTACGAGCAGTCGGTGCGGGTGCCGATGCTGGTGCGCGTGCCGGGCATGCAGGGCCGGCGCATCACAGGCCGCTACAGCCACATCGACACGGTGCCGACTCTGCTGGAGCTGCTTGGCGCCGATGTGCCGGGCGAGCTGCAGGGGACGAGCCGGGCAGGCACGCTTCGCTCCGGCGACACGCTCGATAGCAACGATGTGGTCATCACGTGGAACGGCCGCAGCATCGACCAGAAGTTCCCGCTGAATGAACTGGAGCGGATGCGCGAGATTCCACACCGCTGCATCATCACAGCGGATGGCTGGAAGCTCAACCTCGCAGTCGGTGACGCCTGCGAGCTGTACGATCTGAACTCAGACCCTTATGAGCAGCGCAATCTGTACGCAGATCCCGAGCAATCCGACCGCGTTCTATCGATGGCGCGAAAGATCAGGCAGTGGCAGATCGAGACTGGCGATACGGCGCTGATTCCCGATGTCTATCCAGGCGCGGGATACGTGGCAGGAATGCGCGGCTGAATAAACTTCTGGATCAGGGAATATCCAGGTCGGTCTTCGGCGTCTCCGACCAGTCGTCCTTTGACGACCCGTCGTAGTCCCACAGCACGTTCCCGTCCTTGATCGTCAACTGGCAGTTCAGCCGGTGCGGAGCCTTCATGATCCTGTATCCGAGCGGACCTGAGTCGCTGAGGCCCGCAGGCCGGTCGACAAGCTCCAGCACGGCAACATCAGCCGGCGCTCCCGGCGTGAGCGTCCCGATGTCGGGGCGGCGAATCCACTCAGCAGGCGCGACGGTTGATCTTGCGACCACGTCCTCGATCGGCATCCCCATCGCCAGGAACTTCGACATCACCTCGGTCATAGTTGCGCGTGAGGTGCTCATGCTCATCCGGTGCATGTCAGTAGAGATCGTGTCAGGCGGGAAGCCTTGCTCAAGCGCGGGAACGGCCATCGAGAACGAGAAGCTGTTGTTCCCGTGGCCCACATCGAACTTGATGCCGCGGTTACGCGCCTCGATGTAGTGCGGCTTCACCTTGCCATCATTCCCGATCATCGGCTTGCCATAGCCGTAGCAATGAGTCACGCCATCGCCAGGATTCATATGCTCGAGCAGCATCTCGCTGAACGGCCTGGTCGGTTTGGCGTTCTGATCGATCAGGCAGAAGGTCCCTGACAGCCTGGCGGCCTCTACGCCGCGGTCAACCGACTCCCAGCCCGGCCCAAGAAAATGCGCCACCTTCACGCCAACCAGGACATCTCCGCGGCCGCTGATGCATTCCGCGGTCAGCTCGGCATCCATGTCGGCGACCACCTGCTCCGCATCGCCAACCATGCCCGCGCCGACGATGTTCAAGAAGCCGAAAACACGCACATTCGCCTTCTGAACCACGTTGCGGTTGAAGTCGTCGAAGGTTCTCCAGCCGGGACCACCGCAATCGACCATCGTGGTCACGCCATACGGCAGGCACATCTCGTCCGGGAACATCGCTCCGGAAAAGCCGAACGAGTGCGCGTGCATGTCTACCAGTCCGGGAGTCACATACCAGCCGCTCACATCGATGACGCGGTTGGCGCTCTCTGCCGGAATGTCTTCTGCGACTGCGGCGATCGAGCGGCCGGCGATGCCGACATCCATCTTTCCGTTGATGCCGTTCGCCGGATCAATAACGTGGCCGCCCTTGAGCAGCTTGTCGTATCGGGGCAACTGAAACCTCTCGTCTACCTGATCTGCCTCAGGCGCGGGTCTGTCCTGTCACGAATCCAGTCTCCGAGGAAGTTCATCGACATCACCGTCAGGAAGATGCCGAGACCAGGGAAGAATGAGA
>JANQIZ010000255.1 GCA_028281895.1 Dehalococcoidia bacterium | reverse complement strand
GGCATCGCTTGTCTGGCCGCCCACGTCCTCCAGACCGATCCCATCGGTGTTCGGCTGAACGCCAACACCCAGCAGCACCTTGTCGCACTCGAACTGCTTCTGCTCGCCGCCCTCTTCGTAGCTAACGACCAGCCCGTCGCCCTTCTTCTCAACGCCCTTCACCATTGCGCCGAGCGCGAACGATATGCCCTGCTTCCCGAACTGCCGCTCCAGCTCCTTCGACACTTCCTCATCTTCCTTCGGGACAAGGTGGTTGAGAACCTCGAACAGCCTCACCTCTGTCCCGTATGCGTTGAAGTAGTAGGCGAACTCGCAGCCGATGGCGCTGGCGCCGACGATGGCGATGGCCTTCGGCTGGTCACGAAGCTCAAGGGCGTTCCGACTGGTGATGATGCTCTCACCGTCGATCTCAAGGCCGGGCAGGGAACGTGCACGCGCGCCGGTGGCGATAACGATGTTCTTGGCGGTAAGGGTGTCGCCGCCCTCGACCTCTACCTGCGTCGACGACTTGAGCGTGGCTTTGCCCTGGAACAGCTCGATCTTGTTCTTCTTGAACAGGTAGCCGATGCCCTGCGTCAGCCGCTTCGACACCTTCCTACTGCGGTCAACCGCCTTGCCCATGTCGGCCTTGAAGTTGTCGAACGACAGGCCCCACTCATCGGCCTCATTGATGTGGCTGACGATCTCGGCGTTCTTGAGCAGAGACTTCGATGGGATGCATCCCCAGTTCAGGCAGACGCCGCCAAGACCGCCGATGCCCGTGCCGTCGTCTTTCTCCACGACCGCCACGCTCAGTCCGAGCTGCGCTCCGCGTATCGCCGCGTGGTATCCGCCGGGACCGGCGCCGATGACTACAAGGTCGAATGAGGTCTCTGCCATTGCTGAAGAATCCGTTTATTGGGGTTAGATGTAACTCTGAATCGCAACCTGACGATTATACGTCCCGAACAGAGAGAAGACCGGTGTGACAAGCGTCTCGCCTTGCGCAGAGTGGGCGAACTCAAGCCGCTATGACCCGCAGGCTCTGAGTTCTCACTGGCCCGGCGTGCGCTGTCTGGTTAACCTGTTCCGCTATGCCAGGCCGCTTCACAAGATCTCACCCCACCGGCAGACACGCCCTTGTCACGTGGGCCACATTAGTTGCTGTTGTGGGCCTTGTGATGACCGACTTTGTCCTGTCGATCATCACGCCGGACTATGACGTTGTGCGCGAAACCAGCAGCCAGTTGATGAACCCGGATGCCCGCTACCAGGCGCTGGCCAGAGCGGCCCTTGGCATTCACGCGGCGCTCTTGCTACCGCTACTGTCAGTCATCGGGAATCGAATCGGCGCAGGCCAGTTGCGCTCTGGCCTGATCACGACCGCGTTTTCTGTATATATAGGCGCGTCGATAGTGTCTGCGGTCGCTGCCAACGACTCCGATTCGAAGCTGATTGGTGACCTGACAGCCAACCAGGTGCATGACCTCGCTGCCATCGTCATGTTCTCAGGGGCGTTCGCAACCGTAGCCGGTGCTCTGACCGGCGTGCGGTCGCTCGCCTGGAGCACGCAGATCGCCACCTACGCCGCGTTTACCGTGCTAGTCATAGGTGGACCGGTCTTTCTCGCAGAGGTCGTGACAGAGATCAACGGTGTGCTGGAACGCATCCTGGCACTCACCTTCGTGGCGTGGCTGGGCGTGATCGCGTGGGGTGAGCAGCAGCCAGCTAAGCGACCTTGAAGAGCCTGTACATCTTGTGCAGCAGGTAGCCAGTCACCGCGCCCATAAGCGTGAAGGTGAGAGCGCCGCCGACAGAGACCATCGTGATCGGCGCCCAGTGGCCGCAGTCGAGTCGGGAGCTGCAGATCCACGCCGAAGTTGCTCCGTAGCCCGCGAAGAACACCACGCCAAAGAGCGCGCCTATGGCCATGCCGGTCATGATCGCTCGCATGCGCGACCAGCTCGGCGCATTGGCGTCGGTGACTTCGGTGACGACAACATGGCTGTAACGCGGGTCGTCAGGGTCGATCAACTCGACATTGGACGAGCGCGTGTCATCGCCGGAATCTGCGCCGGAAACGGTCTCTTCGGGGGTCATCGGGGAACTCATCGGCACCAATTATGTCGCAAGCCAGACGTCGTCGCTGGCCAGCGCCTAACGCAGCTTCCGCACAAGATAGAGCGCAAGATCGTGGCTCACCGTGATCTGCTCGCCGTAGGTCACAGGCTTCGCCCCATCCATCAACCCCTGGCCATCCGGCACATATCCTCTGAGGACGTAGAGTCGCTGCGCCGGACCGTAGTCGGCCCCCATGCCAAAACCTATACCGGAGTATGCTGACCGCTCGGAGATCAACCTCTCCGCTTCCTCCATCAGGCGACTGCCGATGCCCTTACGCCGCAGCCCCGGAAGCACGTTGAAGTCGTTGATCTCAGGAATGCCCTGCTCGCGGAAAGACGGGTAGCCAGACTCCCAGATCACTGTCAGGTACCCGGCGAAGTCTCCACCTAGCCACGCAACCAGCACCACGCGCTGACCGGCGTTCTGCTCACTCAGGTATCGCTCGAAAAGCGGCGCTGTCTTCTTGAAGCCATCGCGCTGCAATGCCGACAGCATCGGCTCAAGATCACCCGCGCCCATCCGTCGAATCTGCACTGACTCGGTCAACTCTCTGCCTCCGCCGAAACGAACAGGAACAGCGGACGCTCCCGCTCCTGCAGCAGCTTCGGCCACTTGCCTTCAAGATCCTCGGACGCATGCGGCTCCAGCATCCGCTTAATCCTGAAACCCGCGGCCACCAGCGAATTCACAATCGTCGCCATCGTCCGGTGGTATCGCACCACGCCATCGACGAACCAGCGCGAAACCCGCTCAGTCTCGTCGTGATACCGGAGAACCGTCCACGCTCGCAGTCCTGACTCATCATCCGTCACCCAGCCCGGCTCCAGAATTCCCTGGCCCGCGGTCATGATCGGATGCTCCATGCAGAAGACGAAACGGCCGCCCGGACGCAGCCATGTATGTATGTTCCGGAGCACCGGAGCGAGGTCAAAAGAACTCGCCTCAAACGACGCATCTTCGGCTGCTGTATGTATATATGTTATGCGCTCATCCGGCTCTTTAGCCGCCTCTTCCAGCATCCTCTCTGACACGTCCATGCCGACCACTGACGCGGCTCCAGAATCGGCCATCCAGAGGCACATCTCGCCTGTGCCGCAACCCATGTCCAGCACATCCAGTCCGCGCACATCACCCACCAGATCACGCATCGACGGACGAATGATCGTGTCGTTGGCGTTCAGCTCAGAGCCGCGCAACGCCATATAGCCCTCGAAGAACTCCTCATTGTCGTAGATGTTTTGTGCTGGTGGCATCGGATCGATCGAGAATCAGCCTCCGGCTGGGCCTGCGTATACTTCGCCAAACCTATCACCGTCCCCGTCACTCAACACAACACGGACCCGCCAGAAATGACCACCACGCTTCCGCCCGCAGACAACAAGGCCCTGCAGGACGCCGCCAACCGCCACCTCTTCGTCGGCATGACAAACGCCGCCCAGCTCGCAGAAGAAGGCGGACCGCTCGTCATGGACTCCGCAGAAGGCGTCCACGTAACGGCAATGGACGGCAAGAAGTACATCGACGGCATCCCCGGCATGTACTTCCGCAACGCCGGACACGGTCGAGAAGAGATCGCCAGAGCCGTGTACGAACAGCTCTCCCGCATCTCCATGAACGTCTAT
>JANQIZ010000217.1 GCA_028281895.1 Dehalococcoidia bacterium | reverse complement strand
ATCGCGGTGGCCATGTATGTAAACGCCTCGGCCAAGCATTCACCGAGATTAGCGGCGATATACGAGCGTCGGCACGACCAGATCGCCACCTGCATCCATGATCTGACGCTAGACAGGAGAGGCCCCGGATAGCTTTTATCCTGCCAGCTATCTGCTAGGCACGGACAGAACTGCTGAAGCTGGCCTTTCGGTGAGAGCCATCACAGAACGGCTTGCTTGCCGAAGCGCCGCATCGGCACAGGTAAGCATCACCTTCAACAGTGATCTCATTCCCTGCCGCATCCTTGAGCGAGAAAGATCCACTCACCTGGTAGGGTCCGTCGTCCGTTGGAGTTACCGTCGCGTCAGCCATTTTTATCTCCTGGGTTCTAGCATCCCAATCGCTGTTGGCGCTTCGATTCCGTGCGAAACAGTGAGAGCGTACCGAATCTGCCCTTAACTTACGATAATTGTACTTGCAACTATCTTTGCTTGCCAGTGATCCTCACACAGTGTTCATGGCCTCGCGGCGTCTTGTTCCAGATATTGGAATATCCTTTTGGCAGAGGGCAGTGGCAGGGAATGGAAACAAGCCCGGATAGCCCTCGAGGCCGTGAGCGTGGCGCTAACGCTATGCCAGGCCAACTGGACGAGATGGACCGACGCGAAAGCGATTGGACAGAGGTCCCGCCGCCGCGATAGCAGGGCGGGGACGCACGATTAGAGAATCGAATATCTGGTCCTGAATTGTCCGGTCCGGGAACGCAGCGAGGCGAGCGAGCAGCAGTTCGGTCGCCTCTTTGTTTTCAGAGCACTCATCGCAGGTCGATCTCGACACCGACCTCTGCCGCGTAGGACTCAAACCACTCCACGACTTCGCGGTGATAGGGAATCCCGTCTCTCGTTCGGGCCTGAGTCTCTTCCCACTCGGAAAGACCTGGATAGAGAACGCGCTCATGGCCTGCTGCAGGCTTGGTGTTGCGCAGTCCTTCCAGGAATCGGTCCATCCAATCGAAGTAATCATCGAGATCGATGAACGCCTGGATGTCCGTTGCCACGAACACCTGTCCGCCGCCCCCAGTCAGGAACCCGGCGCCAACACCGGTCATCGCGTTACACATGATGTCGATCATCGCCATCATGCCGTAGCCCTTGTGGGATGAGTTCTCTCGCGTGCCTCCAAACGGCAGCTGGTAGTACTCGTCGGGCACAGGGACGCGATCGAGGATCGGCTGGCCGTCCTTATCCGCGATCCATGCAGGCTCCAGGTCTGCGCCGACCCGCCTCGCGAGCTGAATCTTGTTGCCGGCCACCTGCGTAGTCGCAATGTCGAACAGGAACGGTGGCTGACTGCGAGCAGGCGCAGCCCAGGCGATTGGATGCGTTCCGAAGCGTGGCTCAGCCCCGAAAGTCGGCAGTGTCTGAGAGCCGCCTGGCCCTGCCATCGCCTGGCCGATCATGTTCTCTTTCGCCGCCAGTGAAGCGTGGTAGCCGGCTCCTCCGAGATGACCCGCTCCGGTCACTGCGACGGTTCCGGTTCCATGCTTTTTCGCTTTTGCGATAGCCATTCGCATCGCATTGGGCGCAACGTGAATACCCAGTGCGCCATCCGAGTTGACCAGAGTCGTTGTGTCGGTCTCACGCTCAACTCTGACGTTTGGCCGTGGATTCAGCTTGCCTTCGCCATACAGCCGAAGGTAGTTGCGAAGCTGGTTAGATATTCCGTGACTCTCAACTCCGCGGAGATCGTTGGTGATCAGGACATCAGCACACTGTCTGGCTCCCGATTCGTCAAGGCCAGCATGCCTGAAGACCGCCTCCGTGGCGGCTCGGGCCTTCTCAACTGGGACATAGACGCGGTCCTTCTCAGGAACCTTGAATCTTTCGAGCATGAGGTCAGTCCTGGCATAGGTGGAGATTTGCGACCGCTAGATTAGGCGCGCGCCGCGCTCGATGCCAGTCGATCACGGCTCGGAATGGGACCAGTGCCAGAAAAGATAAGTCCCGGAGGCGGGTGGGCACTCCGCCTTCCGGGACATTGGCAACTCTCAGGTATGAGTTTGCGGCCCAGGGCATGGATTTGGGCCGGGCACCGGTGTCAGGAAACCGGTGTGGATGAGTTGCTCAGGGGGTTTTCAGTTCCTTGGAGGGTTTCTATCCCCTGTGCAACAAGATTAACTACCGATTCTCAAGATTCCGTGGAGTCGGATGATCCAGGCCCAGATAGCTCGCTGGCGCTGGCCTGAATACGACTGCTGATCAGGCTAGCAAGCTCTTCAGCACGGTTGGATGACACGAAATAACTTCTGTCTGCGCTGCCTTCGGTGGCGGAGATGATGATTCCCCGCTTAGCGCCAATCTGGCTCCAGGCTCTTCGGCCTTTAGTCGATGCTCGAATCCCCCATCCACCGTAGGTCTTCCATCTGTAGTCGCTCACTTCAACAGCTGAAATCTGACCCCAGCGAAGGTTCTTGCCGAACATCCCATACCGGACTTCGATGCCTGAATCTGAAGTTCGAATACTGAGATTGGTGAAGTTGAATAGCAGGAATATGTCGACCAGCACGGCCAGGCTGAAAGCCACATAGAACACTGTCGCATTCGAGCCTTCGATCAGTGGATCGTCGCCCACCATGTTTCTGACCGCCACCCCGGTCAGCACACCGGCGGTTACTCCCAGCACGAGACCCAGGATCCCAATGCCCAACATCGGCAGCCTGACGCTTTCTCGATGTTCGGATGAAGCGGTGGCGCTTGATTCAGTGCTCATACCGCGATTCTAACTTTGCTCGCTCATGGAAGCTTTACTACGTAGTTGCGCTGGGAATGACGGGCAGCACAAGGTGCGACGGCATTGCCGGGCTGTGCAGCACGGTCTGATGAGCCGTGCGCAACTCTGTGTCTTCCCAGTACGGCTTGCCAGTGTTGTGATTGCGGTCGAAGTTCGGGAAGTCTGAACTGGCGATGTAGAGCCGCAACTTCTGGCCCGGCTTCAGCAGCACACCTATCGGATTGAGCTTGATGTCGTACTCATAAGGCTGATTCGGCTTGAGCAGTTGCGCATCGTCATAGCCGTTTCGATACTGCGCTCGCATGATGCCGTAGGTCAGATTCATCGCAAGGCCGTCTTCGAACACGATCGCCAACCGCACGGCCCAGTCTGTGTCGAGGCCATCTGTCTGTGCCCATAGCTTCAAGCGTACCGGTCCTACAAGTTCGAGTTGCTCTTCCAGAGCCGGAGTCTCGTAGAACAGCACATCGTCACGATGATCGTGTGGTGACTGATCAACCGGAGCAGCCTGCGAATCGGCACGCATGAGACTCATCACCGGATCACGCGGATCGTAGTCGTATTCGTCTGATGGCGACTCGTCTGGAGTTGGAGCATCCATGCTCAAGGCACCATCACCCTGCACAGTGTTCGCACTGCCACCAGAGTGGAGATAGAACGGCGTGTACTGCGTCCTCGCCAGCGGCCACTCCTTCTCGCCACGCCAACGGTTCTCACCGAGCACAAACAGCTGGACCGGATCTTCATCGGCCATGCCATTGTCGTAACCCTTGAACTGGTAGTCGTACCAGCGGGTGATCATGGAGTGATATCGCCTGTCCGCGTCGGGTCCATAGTCGACAGGGCCGATCTTTCGTGAGAAGTCCGTCGGATCGTGCCCCCACGGGCCGATGATCAACCTGTGCTGATCTGTCAGCTCTTCAGGTCCGCTACTGGTCAGTCCCTCGAAGTTGTCCACAGTGCCTATCAACCGATCCCACCAGCCGGTGATCTGCATAGTCGGCACAGACACCTTGTCGTGGATCTCTCCGAAGCGCATGAACTCCGCGTTCTGAGCCCTGTGATAGGTCTGAAGCTGAGTATTGAGCGTCGAGAAAACGTCGTCGGGAATATCGCCAAGCGGCAACCACCAGATGTACTTGCCGCGCTCAACTTCGGTCCATCGACGGTTTGCCTCAGCAGGTGTGAGCGGTCCGCCGGAATCGCCTGCCTTGCGACGAGCATCCGCGGCCATCATGTAGGTCCACTCCAGGCGCCGGCCGGTCTCGAAGATTCCGAAGTTGAGATCGAGCAGGTTCTGGCACATGCCGCTGGCCAATCCTGCAGTAAGCGACGGAGGCTGAGCCGAGAACAGCAGCCAGATAGCCCACGATGCGTTCGAGTGCCCCCATGTGCCTACACGGCCATCCGACCACGGCAAATTTGCTGCCCACTCGACAGTGTCATAGCCATCGTTCGCGTCATGAGTCTCGGTGTGATCGCGGAACATCCAGCTGAACTCACCGTCAGACGCGTACCGGCCTCTGTGGTCCTGAACCACGACCGTGTACCCGCGGGTGGCCATGGCTCGTGCGTCACTCACGTAGCGCGGAGTCAGCTTGTTGTAGGGCGTTCGGCACAGCAGTACCGGGTACTGGCCACCGTCAGCCGGGTGGTACACATCTGCACGAAGAATCACGCCATCGCGGGCCTGGCACTCTACGTCTTGTTCAACGACTACCGGCTTGTTGTCACCTTGAGAAACGACCAATCTGTATCTCCGCGTAACCAGTCAGAATCACCAACGCTTCAGGATCTATTTAGGCCAGGGAACCTTCATCAACTCTTCGCCCCATACGATGTTGCCGTTCCACGCCTGCTGTGCCTCGATCTCACGCGGCCCTTTCATCTCCGTCGCAGTGAGCCGTGCCCCGATGTGCACCATCACCAGCTGCTTAACTCCGGCTTCAGCCGCTGTCTCAGCAGCTCCCCGGATCGAGCAACTCGCGCCGGCGTGCTCGTTCCCGTCCATCCGCTCATGGGACTCCCAGCACATCATCATCAGAACGTCGGCATCTTTTGAGAGTTCAGTAACCGAATCACAAGGGCGAGTGTCACCGGTGAGCACGACGCTGCCATTGTCAGAATCCAGCCTGTAAGCGAGAGAATCGAGGTATGGCTGAACATGCTCTGCAGGAGCCGCCGTCACCTGCCAGCTTGAGCCAGCCTTGATGAGTCCCGGTCCCATGTCCCTCGGCGTAACCATCGGCTTGTGGCGAGGCAGCTTGCCTCCGCGATCGGCGAACGTGATCTGAGATGCCGGGTGATGGACCCTGGCCAGCCAGTCATGAGCAAACAGGCCCGTGTCCTCGTCGATAATGCCATTCGTGAACTTCTCCGTCAGCGTTGGGCCGTAGACGTTCAGCTCGCGGTCGATAGGAACATTCTGATCCCAGCGCGTCAGGATGAAAGTCGGGAAGTCTGCGTCATGATCAAAGTGGTGGTGCGTGAAGAAGACGTTGTCGATCTCAGTGGTTGAGATGCCCGCTTTGGCAAGCTTCCATGTGGTCGCCGGACCGCAGTCGAAAAGAAGCTTCTCGCCGCCGACATCGACGACAAAAGATGAGCCGAACCTGTCCGGCAGCGGCGTCGGCGTACCACATCCGATAATCGTTACTTCTGGTGGCCCTGAAGCCCTTCGTGAACCCAATTCGATCTCCCTGACTTGAGCTTTGGGCCAGAGGCTACCAGTGGATGTCACTTCCGTCTCGCGAGACCCGGGCGCGGCAGTCGCGTGACAAGCTCGCTGGCTGGCGGTAAGTTTCCGCTCAACTGAAACAGCTATTGCAGCCGCGCGACGATTTGAACGGAGTATGAAATGCCGAATCCCACTGTCATCGAGAAGGTAGAGACGTTCCTCTGGGATCGGTGGCTGCTGATCAAGATCCACTGCGAAGACGGGACGGTAGGGATTGGCGAGGGCGGTGTGCATGGCTGGCAACGGCCAACGAAGACCATGGTGGAGACGATGGCGGTCTACCTGGAGGGACAGAATCCGGACAAGATCGAGCACCACTACCAGTGGCTGTACAGGTCATCGCACTTCATGGGATCGGTCGTGCAAGGTGCACTCTCTGCGATAGATATCGCCCTGTGGGACATCAAGGGAAAGCGACTCGAAGTGCCGGTCTATGACCTGATGGGTGGCAAGACCCGCGATCGGGTCAGGTGCTACATGCACGTTGGCGGAGCCACAAAGGATGAGCTTGTCGCAGACGCCGTGAAGCGAGCGAAGGAAGGTTTCACTGCGGTCCGGTTCACCCCGTTCCCTCCGGACTATTACCTGCACAAGTCCTACTCCGAATGGGCTGACGAAGCGGTAGAGCGGGTCGGCGCTGTGAAAGAGGCGGTTGGCAAGGGCGTCGACATCTGCGTTGAGATCCACCGCCAGATGAACCCCGCGGAATCGATCTGGCTCGGCAGACGCCTCGAGCAGTTCAACCCGTTCTTCTATGAAGACCCGATGCTCCCAGATAGCCCGGCGGCGATGGCCGAGGTGAAGGAGCAGTGCAATATCCCTATAGCGACCGGTGAGCGCTTCACTACGATCTTCGAGTACCAGCAACTCCTGGAAGCTAACGCAACGTCATACATCAGGCCTGACCTTTGCCTCTGCGGCGGCCTTTCCGGGTGCAAGAAGGTAGCGGCTATGGCCGAGGCGAAGCACATCAAGGTGATTCCGCACAACCCGCTGTCTCCTGTCAGCACCGCCGCGTGTGTGCAGTTGGATGCCTGCATCCCGAACTTCGCCCTGCAGGAATACACCGGAGAGTCGGAGCCGCCCAAGAGCGACCTCCTTGTCAATCCGCTTGAGCTCAAAGACGGATATCTGACAGTCCCAGAAGGTCCGGGGCTTGGCATCGAGATAAACGAAGCGGCGCTATCGCAGCCTGAGAACCCCAAGGTGCTGGACACGCCGATCGGGTTCGATGGCTCTGTCCAGGACCGCTAGCCCGCACAAAGCGAGTAGCTTCGGCTTGTGCAGTTCGTGAATGACCGGGCCGCCTCTCAGCACAACAAATTCACACCTGAATCCTGCCTATCGGCAACGCGTTGCGCGTGCAATCGCAATAGCGTTGTGACGAGATCGCGGGCACGCCGCGCCTGAGCCGTTTCGCAATTCGGCCAGGCACCCTATTCCGCCGCGATTCGGAAGGCATTCTGGAATGAAGATGTTCGCAAAGCGTCTTGCGGTCTTTGGCGCGATGTCCGTTGGAGTGGCCGCAATCGCTTGCACTGGCAGTGCTGAAGGCAATGTGCCGCCAACCATTTCTCCTGACATCTTTGAACCGATTCCAACTCCCAGGCCTTTCGGTGCGATCACGACTCCCACACCAACGCCATTTGCGGTGCCGACAGTCGATCTCTTTCCAACTACACCTGCTACGGCGACACCGGCTCCAGTTCCCGCAACGCCAACCGCTAGCGCTCCAGGACCTACAGCGACGCCTGTCGCGCTTCCATCGGCCACAGCAACCCCACTGCCGACTGAAGAGCCGACAGCAACTCCTACTCCGGAACCTATGCCAGAGCCCACGGCAACACCCACTCCGACCCCGATCCCTTCTGCACCCGGAAGTGTCGTATTTGACCCCGAAGAGGACCCGAGCATAGTTCTCGACGCGGCTAATGCGCGGCCTGAGTTCGTATCGACCGGCGAGGCGCTTTCAGACTTTTCTGCATTTGCCGAGTTCGACAATCCGGTCGATTTCTCATTCAGGGATTTCAGCTACGGCATCAAGTTCCGCGAATCGGAATCCGGCTATCACGTCATTGCCATTAACAGCCTTGGACAGCTTCGGTATATCACTGGAACGCCATCAGAAAGCCCTGGTCAACCAGACAACTTCAACGTGGTCCAGGTGTTCAACTACAACGGGGTACGCACCGCCGGTTCAGAGACGAACTCAATCCGGCTGGCAGTCGCCGATGATGAAGCCTGGCTCTATATCAATGGCGAGTATCTGACGAAGTTCACCGTCGGAGGGGTTGGAGTCGCATCCGAGGTTCAGTTCGTTTCCGAGCTTGAGAACGAGACTCAGATCTCTGGTGCTGTCACGCGTTTGATCGCTCCAGAGGTGCGCAGTGCCGGCATAGCCGATTCCATTGACGACCTCACCTTCATCAAGGTGGAGGGCGAGATATCCCGCACGACGGCCACAGGCGTAGCTCGTGACTTTGTCATCGATGCCGACTTCGTTTCGCCGTACGAGTTCATCCTGGCGAAGTGGAGCGCCGGAATCGAATTCTATGATCCGGTCAGCGAGACCACTAGCTGGATCCTGATCAACAACAACAGACAGTGGAAGCACCTGCGGCAGATCGGAGCAGCAGGACCGGTTGAAGAGATCGACGCAGGCCTTCACAACGGGATACTCAGAGACCGCGATGACATCAACCACATCCGCATCGTGAGCCACAACGGTATTCACCAGCTCTGGATCAACCAGTCGCTTATCGGAACTGTCGATCTTCAGTCAGAGATCTCACCAGTGCAGATCAACGCCTTCACTGGATTCGGCCCTGGCGATCAGGAGGACGGTTTCCCGACCCAGATGCTCAACTACAAGGTGTGGACATTCGGCTCTTAGCGCAGTTTGCAGCCGCGACATCACAGAGCTAGGGCGATCACCCTCCGTAATACAATCCTCCGCGGGTGGGCAATCTGCACATCCTTAACATTGACCGAATAGCGTCGGAACGTGTGATGCGAATCAAGAAGCGTTCAACTCGCATACTGCTCTGTGCTGTCGCTGCAAGCGTCTTTGTTGCAGTATCAGCATGCGCATCGTCCGGTGGCGATGCAGACTCTCCGACTCCCACTTCAACGCCCCTGGCAAGCGATCGCGTGCCCACAGCACAGGTTCCAGTGCCGCCCACACCTGTACTCTCTCCTACCCCGAGTGCGACTCCGGCGAGTCAGCAAACACCAGGCCCGACCAGAACTCCGACGCAGGGATCACAGTCGCCGGTTCCACCTACGCCGATGCCGACATCGGTTTCGAGCACTCCTCTACCGTCGCCGCCGCCTGAACCTACGCCGACAGTGCAGCCTTCGCCATTTCACTCTGGCAAGGAGCTGGTGAATGATCTGATTGGACTCATGCAGCTGCGGCCAGGCATCGGAGTTGCGGCGCAGTACTCACCGGGCGCCCGGGCTGCCAACTTCAGGGTCAATGTCAGGTTTAGCAACCCGTTTCACCCTGAAACATCGCCATGGAACTACGGGATCAAGTTCAGAGACGACGGCGAGACCTATCAGCTTCTGGTCTTTGACCATTTTGGCGATCTGACTCACTACAGCGGCCGCCACAATGAACTGATACCTACAAAGACCGTTCGTGCAGAGAACATGCTCACGAGCGGCGGCTCAGAGAACAGCGCCACCTTCCTGGTGGTCGAGGATCGAGCGTTCGTTCTTCTCAACGAAGCGTTGGTCTCAGTGTTCGAAGTCACTGAGCCTGATCGAGTCGGAGAGATCTCGCTGGTCACGGATATCTTCAATCAGACCGAAGTGGTCGGCGCCAACACCGAGTTCCGAGACCTGGTGATTAATAGCGCGGGACTTATCGCCTGGAGAGAGTCGGGCGCAGTGTCTCGAAGCGAGCCCGGCGCTCCGGCGATCGGGGAATTCAGTCTCTCGACCTCAGCGATATTCGCCCGCATCACATTCCTCTCGCCCCAATATGCCTTCGCCGGTGATTTCAGCTTCGGATTGCTTTTCCGCAACGAGTCCATGGGCATCGACAACTGGATAACTTTTGACGACAACAAAGCGTGGAAACACGTGCGTAGCAGCACATCCGGCGCCTCATCGACTCTCGCCTCAGGTACTGTCGATGGTCTCTTGACCAGCCTGGGTGACGAGAATTTGATCGAGTTCGTCAGCACTGGCGATCAGCACAAGATCTACGTGAACGGAGAGTTCATTACGAACGTGACTTTCCCCGGAATCGATTTTCCGCTTCAGATCGCCCCGGCTGCGGCCTTTGAGCCGACACACCAGTCAGGGATCAGCGAGACGGAATACATCGACTTCATCGCCTGGTCTCTACAACCCTGACCTGCTTACTCATCTGACCGGTCAGTCAGCGGTCAGCGTCTTTCGCTGAATCGTGTACCGCTCCAGCAGATCCGGGTCTGGCTCCGGCAAGCCGTTTATGAACGGCATCATTGTCTTCTGTTCGGTCAGATCGATCGTCGGACTGCCTAGATCGTGCTCGTAGAACCTCGAAGAAGGGAAAAGGTCTCCGGGATAGAGGAAGTTAGGCAAGGTCGCCAGCTCAACGCAGATTGCAGAGCCAACCGCGCTCTCCAACATCCCGCCAACCCACACCGGGACGCCAGCATCACGGCACACATCGTGGACCCGGATCGAGTTGGCCAGGCCGCCTACTCTCCCCGGCTTGATGTTGACGTATTCACAGGCCTTAACCTGCAGCGCCTGCTCCACGGCACGGACGCTGTTCACGCTCTCATCAAGACAGATCGGCGTGTCGATCATTCCCGCAAGAGCAGCATGATCCAGGATGTCGTCATTCGCCAGCGGCTGCTCGATGAACTCCAAATTGAAACTGTCCATCTCGCTGAACAGGTCAGCATCGTCCAGCGTGTATCCGCCGTTGCAATCGATATGGACCCGAACGTCTGGAAACGTTGAGCGAACCGCTTTGAGCATCTCGAGATCCCAGCCGGGCGCGACCTTCAGCTTCACACGAGGAAATCCTGCTTCGATCGCCTGCCGAATGTTGCCGAGCAGCATGTCGAAAGAGTCCTGGATGCCAAAATCCGCTCCCGCCGACACCTCTCGATTCGATCCGCCCAGTAACTCATGCAGTGACCGCTGCTCGTGCTTCGCCTGCAACGTCCACCAGGCAATCTCCAACGCCGCCTTTGCAAACGGGTTGCCCTTGAAGAGGCGCAGCCGATCATTCAGGTCTTCCGGGCTGTCGTATTCCCTGCCGACAATCCGAGGGCCGAGGAATTCCGAAACATTCAGGAAGACGCCTGCAGCGGATTCTGCGCTATATGTCGGCATCTCCAGTGGCGCAGATTCGGACCATGCCACATGATCATCGCTGTGTGCGCAAACCAGGACTGAGTGAATCTCGTGGTCTTCGCCGTAAGCCGTTCGCCACGGGTACTTAAGTGGCATCGCCACGTGGTAGATATCCAGCGACCGAATTCTCATGCTGCTCGGGAAACTCAGACGATCCGCGTTCCTAAGGCGATCAATAGCCGGCGTTCACAACCTCAAGCCCGCCGGTGGCAGGATCGAACATCATCCCATGAACAGGAACGTCTGCCGGGATTAGCGGGTTGTCGACAAGAAGACCGGTCACACGCCTCACATTCGCATAGACATCGCGAAAGCCACCGAACCACTCCTCTAGATCAGGCTTGAGTGAACTGATCGCGTCGGCTGGCACCCCGCGCCTCTTCATGTCGGCCTCGACCTGCTTAACGTCCAGATCCGCCATTCCGCAATCAAGATGGCCAATAACGAATAGCTCGTTGCACCCCAGCGCGTGAATTGCCACGGTCAGACTCCGGATCACACCACCTGTAGGATCCAGAACCGCAGTTCCTGCGTTCTTTATCACCATCGCGTCGCCACGGCGGATTCCCATGGCAGGCTCAAGAAAATCGACCAGCCTGGTGTCCATGCAGGTGAACACAGCGACTCTCCGCTGCGGGGCACGTTTCATTTGTCCTCGCCTCTCCGAGACGAAACGCTCATTGTGTGCAAGGACTTCGTCGAGCAACGACATCAGACAATCTCCATCAACGGACAGCTTGAGCCCGGCTTCGCATCATCGCAGTCTCTCCAACAGTTGAATCGCCAGATGAGGAGAGACATCAGCGCATGATCTCACACTCGCATCCTTGATCACGACACTGAGCATGATCGGCTTTTTAGCCACCATGACCGCAGATAAGGCTTGACATATGGCGCACAGTACATGTAATCTGTTTCATGTGTTGTAAATCATGACACCTGAGCCCTATTAGACATGGCATCAACGGCACCAGCCTGGACATTCCTGACGAACCACTCGCATGTGCTACTCGTACTGTGGAGGTCGCCTGACGTGCGGGTGAGAGAGATCGCCCAGTTGGTGGGTATCACTGAACGCGCTGTCATGCGCATCATTCGTGAGTTGAACGAGGCTGGGTTCATCGATATCCAGAAGTCTGGACGCGAGAATCGATACACGGTTGCGGAACACCTGCCTCTCAGGCACCCACTTGAGCAGAGCCATTCTGTAGGTGAGCTTTTACAGGCGTTGTCGGCGACAGGAGCGCTTTCACATGCGTAGCCGTTCCTCACGCGCCAGTCACTCACACGTGCTCACCGCAAATGGGCGACAGGCCTCAATGCACTGCGTATCAGCAGAATTCCTGGCCCTGGCAACCAGCCCGAATTTCCTTGTTGTTCGGTGCGCCCCCCGAATGGGCACTGCTGAAGACGGTCATCCCTCTGCGTAGCTGCAAGCGCTGCCATTCCTAGTCCTGGCAGCGCGATCGCAACTCCGTTCTTGTTTCATCAGTCGTCGGCGATTCGACGCGACCGCTGTCGCGGTTCATGTAAGAGGGTTTGACCTTGGACGTCCCAATTTTGTTCTGGATCCTGTTCAGCGCGTTCCTGCTTGGAATGCTCGTGCTGGACCTAGGGGTCTTTCATAGAAAAGCGAAGGTGATTCAGCCACGTGAAGCGCTGGTCTGGAGTGGTATCTGGATAGCGATCGCAATGGCTTTTGCCGGCTTCATATTCGCCTGGCAAGGAACTCAGGCCGGAACAGAGTTCTTGACCGGCTACATGATCGAGAAGTCTCTATCGATAGATAACGTCTTCGTCTTCGCTCTCATCTTCAGCTACTTCGCTGTTCCGGCGGCGTACCAGTACAGGATTCTGTTCTGGGGAGTCGTCGGAGCGCTGGTGATGCGTGGAATTCTCATCGCCTCGGGTGCTGCCCTGCTCGCCAACTTCCACTGGATCATCTTCATCTTCGGTGGATTCCTGGTGCTAAGCGGTATTCGGATGGCCTTCCATGATGAGTCGAAGGCCGACCCGAGCCGCAACCCGGTTGTCCGACTGTTCAAGAAGTTTGTTCCGACGACCGATGAGTACGACGGACAGAAGTTCTTCACGCGCCGCAGCGGCAAGCTGGTGGCGACTCCACTGCTGACGGTTCTGGTAGCGGTTGAAGCCACGGACCTCATCTTCGCGGTCGACTCGATTCCAGCAATCTTCGCGGTGACTGATGAGCCGTTCATCGTCTTCACGGCAAATGCGCTGGCGATCCTTGGCCTGAGAGCGCTGTACTTCGCGCTCGCCGGGATCATGCACCGCTTTGAATACCTGAAGGTTGGGCTGTCCGCGGTGCTGGTGTTCGTTGGCGTGAAGATGCTTGTCAGCGACATCTACCACATGCCTGCGTTGCTTTCGCTGGCGATAGTGCTGGGAATTCTGGGCCTGTCCGTTGGGCTCTCCCTGCTACGCACTCGTGACCATGCCGATGAGCTTGAGAAGGAGGCAACGCCAGGGCACAGCCCTGCTCAACCTGCGGTCGTCATGGATGACTGACCGTAGAACTACATCCCAAGCTACGGGCAGCCGCCGGTCAGGTGGCCTGGCGGCTGCCTCATACCTGCCAGATTACGGTCGCATGCCGGCCAAGGAGTCATTGTGGACATTGCATTGATCGCGAACCCGCCGATAGTCGCTTTTGGACTGTCGGTAGCAGCTGGATTGAGCAAGTTGCGCGTGAACGTGCCAGCGGCAGCTTTCGCAGTTGCCAGCGGCTACCTTCTCATCGCAATCGGACTGAAAGGCGGAGTATCGCTCGCAGGCTCGATGACGGCCAGCGCATGGACAGCTGTGGCCGTGGCGGTCGCTATCTCTGCGATTACGCCGATCATCATTTTGCCGATACTTGAAAAATGGATCGGGCTGGACCGCAAGAATGCCGCAGCGGTAGCAGCGCATTACGGATCGATCTCTATTGTTACTTTCACGGTCGCGACAGCGTTCCTTGAGCGGGCAGGTTTCGAAGTCCCTCCATACGCAGTCGCCATGGCTGCATCGATGGAGCTCCCCGCCATACTCGTCGCGTTCGCCATGGCGGGCAGCGCAAAGGGCGTCAAAGGACTGATCAGCACAACAGCGGAAGTGATCACCGGAAGGGCCAGTGTGCTCCTGCTGATGGGCCTGGGCATTGGGATGCTCTTCAGTGAATCCGAGGCGATAGGAACACTGACCAGCCCGTTCAATATCGTGCTCACCGGCTTCCTTGCGCTGATGGGGATCAAGGTCGCCGGGCGGATAGGCGATTTGAGAGTCGTTGGCTCGAGGCTCGTTGCATTTGCAATCCTCGCACCGCTGATCTTTGGATCTGGAACCGCGGCTCTGGGAGTGATCGCCGGTCTGGATGTCGCAACGGCCACAGTGCTTGCCACGCTAGCTGCAAGCGCCTCCTACATCGCCGCGCCTGCGGCTGTCAGCAAAGGCATCCCCGATGCCAGTCCGGCCGTCTACATGGCTCCGCCGTTAGTCGTCACGTTCCCTTTCAACGTGCTCGTGGGCATCCTCATCTATCACCGCATAGCGGTCGCCATGGCCGGCTGAGCGGAGTCCGTCGAGATGGTGAGAACTGTTCGACAAGCAAGAGGAGAAGCAAGAGATGAACCGCATCACCGTAGGTGAAATTCACGAGAAGCACGTGCCCGGTTTCAAATCCGTTGCAGCATCGACCTCTGTCGACACCGTTGTCAGGACATTCGCTGCCAACACATCAGTTCAGTGTGTCTTTGTTGTAGAAGATGATGGACAGCTCATTGGAGCAATAAATCGCCTGGATCTACTGAGGTGGGTTGCTGTGAAGATAATTGGCGGAGAGGCCTCACGGTCTCTGAGTGTAGGCAACATACGACGTATTCTGTTTGCCGCCGATGCTGGTGATCTCGCGCGCCGCACTTCAGCAGTGCCTACGGTTAGTCTTGATACCGACCTCGATGCTTCTTTGAGGCTGATGATGGACTCCGGAGAGCCTGTGCTGCCGGTTGTTGATGCTGATGGACGGCTGGTCGGGGATCTGCGGGTTTCGGAGATACTGGCTGCCGCTCTCGATTCTGATGAGTCTGCGCGAACTGGCGCAGGAGCCAGGGCTGTGGATAGTCGGTGACTCACTCGCTCAATCTAAGCCGAATAGCAGGAATGACTGGATCAGATCGACTGACTCCACGCACAGCTGCGCCCCGGTCGATTGAGCGATGAACGATCTCCCTGCCATCATCATCCTGGCACTTCTGGCCGCGGTTCCTCTTGCGCCGCTGGTCTCACGCATCGCAGGTGACAGGGCTCCTTATGTGCTTAGCGCGCTGCCCTTCGCCGCATCCGGAATCTTGCTGGCCGCCTGGATGCCCGTTGCCGATGGCGAAACCTACTTCCAGTCATTCGCCTGGGTCTCCGGGCTCGATATCTCTGCCAGCTTCAGAATCGATGGCCTCTCGCTGGCATTCGCAGTGCTGGTACTCGCAGTGGGCGGGCTGGTGCTCATCTATGCGCGCGGGTATATGCCCGGAGTTGCCGGCAGCGGCAGTTTCTACGCCTACCTGATGCTGTTCA
>JANQIZ010000162.1 GCA_028281895.1 Dehalococcoidia bacterium | reverse complement strand
CGATCACATCGTCGACGATGCCCATGCGCAGGCAGTCGATGGACGTGAGCTTCAGTGCTCTTGCGATATCGCTTGCCTTATCCGTATCGCGAAGCTCTGAGCGGGCTCCCTGCTCTGGCGAGATGGGTGTGTAGATAGAGTTCTGGAGCATCAGCACGCGGTCAGCCACGCTGAATGCCACAGCAGCCTCCGATCCGCCTTCTCCGATCAGCACCGAGATCGTCGGAACCTCGATCGAGGCCATCATGTCGATCATGTTCGCCATGGAGATCGCGAGGCCGCGATGCTCATACTCAAGCCCCAGCCGAGGCCCGGCGGTGTCGACGATAGTGATCACAGGCAGGCTGAATCTCTGCGCGAGCTGCAATGCGCGCCTCGCCTGTCTGAAGCCTTCTGGCTGGATGTCGCCGCGAATCCCGCCGTGCTCGTTTTTCGATGGCTCCGCAGACTTCTCCTGGCCGATTACGACCACCGATTCGCCTGCCAGGCGGGCGAGGCCGAAGATCACCGAAGGATCCTGCCCTGAGACGCGATCGCCGTGGAGCTCAACGAAGTTGTTGAACATGCTCTCGATGTAGAACCGCGCCCTCGGCCGGTCGGGTCTGCGGGCGAGCTGGACCATCTCCCACGGCTCTCGAGGTGTCAGTTCCGGTTTGACCGGCTGAGACTTGCGTGATGCGGCGAGTTTGAACTCAGGTGAGATCAGATCGAGCACCGATGCAAGCTCGTGCTTGAGAGTCTCGCGGTCGATCACCCGGTCGATGAGTCCGGCGTCGAAATAGGTCTCAGACGAGTACTTGTCGTTCTCGATCTTCTCGGACTGGGCTTCCTGTATCTCTCTGAACGGAGCGAAGCCGATGTGTGCGCCCGGCTCAGCGAAGATGAAGTCTGCGAGTGACGCGAAGCTGCCCAAAACCTGCCCGGTGGCAGGATTGCCAAGCACGGCGATCAGCGGCATGTCCCTCTTGTGGAGAGCGTTGACGGCGATGACGGTCTTGGCCATCTGCATCAACGACAGCACGCCTTCCTGGATCCTCGCTCCACCGCTTGTCACTACGGCAACCACCGGAAGCTTCTTGCGAGCGGCAAGTTCAAGAGCAAGAGCCACCTTCTCTCCAACGACAACGCCCATGCTGCCACCGAGAAACCCGAAGTCGAGGACGATGATCACGGCTTCGGTGCCGCCGATGGTGCAGGTGCCTGTAATAGCCGCTTCGGTCAGGCCGGTCCGTGTCTGGTCCTGCAGGAGCCGTACGCGGTACGAGGCGCGTGGCGAGAACTCAAGAGGGTCCAGGGACTGGATCCACGTGCTCGTCTCCTTGAACGTGCCTTCATCGGCCAGCGTGGCCACCTGCCGGCGTGCGGAGATCGAGTAGTGATATCTGCATACCGGGCAGACGCGGAGCCTGCGGTATGAGGCGGCCTTTGTCAGATCAGTGCCGCAGACACCGCACTCGGAGCGAGGACCGTCGAGGTCGAGCGGAGTCTGCTCCTGCAGGTTTTCGGAGGAGTCGTCGAACCCTTCAGGGAATATCGGGGTTACGTTGCTCATGATCGGACTTCACAGTGCGGACTACACGTCCGGGGCCGCATTCGCCAGTTAGCATTCTAGGGTCGCTGCGCTGGCTTGAGGTGAAGGCAGGCACTAATCGACTGGAGAGAAGGTCCAGCGACTGCCAGCGGTCTCTCTTGTCCGTATCTATGCCCCGAGCACCTGTCTTGGCTTGCCCGGCTCTCCCGGACCAACTACGCCGAGGTCTTCGAGCTCGTCCATCAGCCTGGCTGCGCGCGGGTAACCGATTCGCAGCCGGCGCTGCAGCAGAGAAGTGGATAGCGTCTTCTGAGAGCTGGCGAGATTACGTGCTGAATCAACAAGCGAGTCTCCAGTGTCATCGAAACTAGAGATGACAGTTGCCTCGTCCTCCATCTCGACCTCAAGCTCAGGCAGCGTCGGGCCCTTGACCGCCTTCCATGTGCGGACAGTCGCCTCGATCTCGCTGTCTGAGAGGAAAGCTCCCTGCACGCGCTCGGGCTTTGCCTTGTCGATAGGCAGATACAGCATGTCGCCGCGGCCCAGCAGCTTCTCACCGCCTGTCGAATCAAGAACGGTGCGCGAGTCGATCTGCGACATAACGGCAAAGCTGATTCGACTCGGGAAGTTGGCTTTGATCAGGCCGGTAACGACATCAACCGATGGCCGCTGAGTGGCGACTACGAGGTGCACGCCTGTAGCGCGCCCAAGCTGAGCCAGTCTCACCAGCAAGCGCTCGACCTCGTTAGCGGCCTGGAGCATGAGGTCGGCCAGCTCATCGACGAGGATGACCAGGTATGGCATCTTCTCTGCCGAGCGCTCGTTGAAGGAGACGATGTTCTTGACGCCTGCCTTCTCAAGCACCCGGAAGCGGCCCATCATCTCCGCGATCAGAGCCTTGAGCGTGGCGACGGCGCGGTCTGCTTCAACGACGACAGGCGTGTAGAGATGAGGAATCCCTGCATATGGCGTGAGCTCAACCCGCTTGGGGTCGATCATCACCATGCGTGTCTGCGCGGGCGTCCGGGAGTTGAGAAGGCCAGTGATGATGGCGTTCATGCAGACACTTTTTCCGGAGCCGGTTGAGCCTGCGATCAACGTGTGCGGCATGCGTGCTAGATCGGCGAATACCGGCTGTCCGCCGCTGCCAAGGCCAAGAGGCACAGGAAGCTGCGCCTTCGCCTCGAACCTCTTCCACTCATCGGTCTCCATCACCGACCTGAGAGTCACTGGTGTCGGCCTGGAGTTTGGCACTTCGATGCCGACCACCGATTCGCCGGGTACTACAGGCTCCATCCTGATGTTTGGTGAAGCGAGAGCAAGAGCCAGGTCTTTCTCCCGGCCAAGAATATGGTCGACGCGCACACGCTTTCCTGCGGCGGGATCGGCCTTGCCGCCTTTCCAGCCAGGCCTGAGCCCGTACATCGTCACAGTCGGGCCAGTGAAGACCTGGTCGACAGTCACATCGATGCCGTACTCAGCGAGACTGTTCTCGATCAGCCTGCTGCGCTCATCGATCTCCTGGCGCGTCACTCCGCCCGCTGGCGCTTTCTTCAACCTGTCAAGGCGAGGAAGCGGCCACGAGTAATCAGATGCTGCCTTGCTGAGGACCGCCGTCGAGACGATCTCTGGCAGTGGCTCTTCGGCCGCGCCACTGGCCGCGCCAGGAAGGTCTCGCAACACAAGCGCCTGGTCCATGGGGTTGGTCGAATCTTCGTCAATCTCCTCCCATGGCGGCTTTTCAGATGCTGCGAGGTCGCCTTCGTCCGCTGCGATGCCGTGGATAGTGGGAGTCGCCGGACCGGACTGCATAGCGATATCGGCCTGGGCATCGTCCTCAAGAGCCAGTGCCGCTTCGGCTTCTGCTGCCGCCTGCTCGAACTCCTGCTGTGCGAGTCTTTCCTCTCGCTCTGCGCGCCTGCGCTCAGAGCGTTCCTTCCAGCGTCGGCGAGCTTCCGTGATGGATGCAGCGGTTCCTGCTGTGATCGCCATCGAGTAGTGAGCAGCGCGCCGCGCAGTCTGCCAGCTGGCGCGAGGACTGAAGATCGCTATAGCGGCGATGACGATCAGCGCGATCCGTGCGATCGCAGCGGCGTAGTCAGCATTAGAGATGTTGAAGCGGTCCCAGCTACCGGGAGCGATGGCGATCTGTTCTCCGAGCGTGCCGCCCATAGAACCGACTATCGCGAACCCGTCGTTCTGGTTGAGCATTCCGAGCACGCCGGTGGCCGCGACAGCGAGAAGGAGCGTGGCGGCGAGGAGTCTCCACCTGCGCACTGCGAGCATCGGCCGCCACGAGATCATGTACAGCGCTCCGAAAGCCCATGCGCCGAGCGGCACAATAGACCAGAGAAGAGTCTCTTCCGTCCACTCCCGCATCGGAAGCAAGAGCACGGCGGCAGCGATCGCCACTACGAGGATCACCCGCACAGGATGCCGCGCAGCAAGCCGGAAGCCAAACGGCATCAGGCCGTCGGTTATCGACTTTCGGTTAGTCCCGGAGCCCCGGGAGCGAGTTGTTGCTCTAGACGTCAAGAATCACCGGGATCACGAGTGGCCGGCGGCGTGTTCGCTTCGTCAGGTAGCGACCGACACCGGCGCGGACCATGTCCTCAAACTCGTTCAACTGTAGGTTTTCGTCTGCGAATCGTTCAAGCACGGACTGCAACTCATCTTTCGTATCTTCGAAGAGCGATTCAGCGTCCGAAGCGTGAACGAATCCGACCGAAACGAGGCGCGGCTCGCCAATGACCTTCCTATTCTTGCGGTCAATGGCTAACGAGACCGTTACGATGCCCTCCCGCGACAGTGATCGGCGCTCAACGACCACATTGCCAGCCTCATCCCATAGACCCAGTCCGTGGACGAAGATGTGCCCGGCGACCTCCTGGTCGACTATTTCGGCCTCGGTTGGCGTCAGTTCCAGCACGTCGCCATCGGTGAGGACGATCGAGTTTTCCGGGTCGACGCCCTGCGCCACCGCAAGATCGGCATGGGCGCGGAGCATCCGGAACTCGCCGTGGACCGGGATGAAGTACTGCGGCCGCGTCAGGTTCAGGACGACCCGCAGCTCCTCACGACGGGCGTGACCGGACACGTGGGTGTGAGCCTGTCTGTTCGTTATCACACGTGCCCCGAGCCCCACGAGATCATTGATCGAATCGTTGACCGCGACCTCGTTTCCGGGGATCGTGTTCGCAGACAAGATGATCGTGTCGTCCTCGCGGATCGAGACCTCGCGATGCTGGTCGCGTGACATCCGGACAAGGCCAGAAGACGGCTCGCCCTGGCTGCCGGTAGTCATGATGATCACCCGGTTGTCTGTCAGCGACTCGGCTTCTGCCACCGATACAAGAATGCCGTCAGCGATCGCCAGGTGTCCCAGTTCACGGGCAAGCTTCGTGTTCTCGATCATGCTGCGGCCAACGATCGCCATCTTGCGTCCGAACGCCTCAGCGGCATCAGCGACGATCTGGATCCTTGCTATCTGTGAAGCAAAGCTAGACACGATGACGCGGCCGGGCGCTTCAGCTATGAGCGCGAACATGCCGTCGGTGACAGACCGATCCGAGTCGGACGCTCCCTCTTCTTCGGCATATGTGGAGTCAGACATCAACAGGAACACGCCGTCTGAGCTGACACGCGAAAGCTGTCTCAGATCGCTCGGCTCGCCGATCACCGGATCGTGGTCCAGCTTGAAATCGCCGGTGTGAATCACCTTGCCGAGCGGCGTGTCGATGGCGATGCCGCAGGCGTCCGGGATGCTGTGCGCAACCTCGAACCATTCGACCGAGAGCTCTCCGGCAGCGATGCTCTCACCCGGCTTGACGGTGTGCAGCTCTGCATCGGCGAGCAGTCCTGCGTTCTTGAGCTTCTGCCGTATCAGTTCCATCGCCATGCGCGGCGCGTAGACCGGCACATTCAGGCGGTTCAGCAGGTGAGGCACCGCGCCGATGTGATCTTCGTGTCCATGTGTGATCAGACAGGCACGCACCCTGTCTGCGTTCTCTGCCAGGTAGTCCATGTTCGGGATCACTACATCGATTCCCGGCATGTCTACTTCAGGGAAGAGCACGCCAGCGTCGATGACGACGATGTCATCTGCGTACTCAACCACCATCATGTTCTTGCCGATCTCGCCAAGTCCGCCCAGTGGGAGGATTCGAAGCGGGAGCGAGCTATCTTCGTGTCTTGAGGTCATAGCGATCCAATCTAGTGCAGGTCGAGGGACACGCGGAGTTTGCGGTCACAGCAGATGTGGCCGTTTTGTGCGAGAACGGTTGTATCTAAACGGGCTGGGTGATCAGAAGAGGGACATCTGATCGCGGTCATCCGAGTCGTCCTGGTGCTCACTCGCAGGCGCAGCATCTGTCGAAGGCGCGTCCTGTGATGCCGGCGCTTGATCCTGCGCTTCGTTCGGCGCCTGTGATGTGCCCTCGCGGCTGCTCGATTGGAGCATCAGCCCTTCACGCACCGCTTCGGGGATTCGCTTGATGTCACGGACCATCGTTTCGTTCAGGCGAGGATTACGCAGCGCTGCCGCCGGGTGGTAGATGGGGAGGAGAATCCGCGAGCCCAGGCTGATGATGCGGCCGTGATCATTTGAGATCTTGCCCTGCGGATAGAAGCGGAGCATAGAGTGCCTGCCAAGCGTCACGATCACACGCGGATTGATTAGATCGATCTGCGCTTCGAGGTACGGCATGCACGCTGCGACCTCACCTGGCTCAGGGTCGCGGTTGCCTGGCGGGCGGCACTTGACGACGTTGGTGATGAAGACATCGCTGCGCTGCAGCGGAACCTGCTCCAGAAGGGAATCGAGAAGCTTTCCGGCTCGTCCCACGAACGGCAGGCCCTGCTCGTCCTCGTTCTGGCCGGGTCCTTCGCCAATGAACATCACAGCGGCGGTTGGTGAGCCATCGCCCGGTACGGCGTTTGTTCTCGTTTCCGCCAGCACACATCGAGTGCAAGAGCGCACGGCGCCTGCGATCTGTTCTATCGATTCCCAGTTCGTGTGATGTTGGCTATCCATGATGCCCGTCCGCCGACAGATGCTGCGGCGAACTTAGCACACTTGCGTGTACCTAGACCGAACCCATGTGGAGAAAAACAGAGGGACGGCGAACTGCTGTCCGCCGTCCCTCTCATGGTCGGATCTATCTAGCCGGGCCTGTACAAGGCCGCTGGCTACTCGTCGCTGATGCCTTTGCCCTTGATGTAATCGACGGCATCATTGACCGTCTTGATTCCCTCGGCATCCTCGTCGGAGATCTCAAGCGGCTCATTGTCAGAGCCGAACTCTTCCTCGATGGCCATGATCAGTTCGACCACGTCGAGGGAGTCGGCGTTCAAGTCCTCGGTGAAGGAAGACTCAGCCTTAACTTCGTCGACATCCACGCTCAGCTTATCGGCCGCAATCTCGCGGACCCGGTCCAGAACGGTCGCCATCTCTACTAATACCTCCGAGGGCACTCACAATCATCGAACGTCCATCTGGACGTTATGCGCGCCTTTTACATATTGCAATGTCCGCACGGCCGCCGCTCAGGTCATGCCGTGACAGCGCCCTATCGTAGCAGAGCGCCGAGCACTCCGTTAATGAAGCCGGGAGATGAATCTGATCCAAAAAGCCGGGCTAGCTCAACGGCTTCGTTGACTGCGACGCCTTCCGGCACGCCTGAGTTTGGGTCCAGCTCAACTAACGCCACGCGCAGGATGTTCCGGTCAACCGCGCCCAGTTGCTCGGTCGGAAACTCCTTTGCGACTGCGCCAATCCTTTCGTCAAGCTCGTTCATGCGCGCTGTTACGGCTTCGACAAGATCCGCAGCTTTGCGAGCGTGAGATGGCGACAGGCGTGTGTAGGTATTCAGGTTCTCAAGCGCGGCCATGGCCGGATGCCCGGTCAGATCCTGCTCGTACAGCGCCTGGAGAGCCGCAGCGCGTGCGCCACGAGGTCCTCTTGGAACCGATGGAGCCTCTTCCTTGATGGTGCGCCCGCCAGCGACGCGGTCAAGCTTGTCTGTGAGCTCCTGCTCGGAGGATTCGTCGGTCTGGGACGATCCTTGTTCCACAGATGGGTCCGGTTCGAGACCTTCGTTCACCATTGTCTCGAGCTTTCTACCCTGGACCGGATGAGTCGACCGTTAGTTGCGGGAGGCGTATGCGACGACGGAATCGAAATCGCCAACGCTGCGGACTGTGACTCCGCGGACGATTCGCTTCACCATGCCTGAGAGGACGTTGCCGGGGCCAAGTTCCACGAAGTCAGTGACGCCATTGTCGTGCATGTAGTTGATCGAGTTATTCCACTGCACGCATGACTGCAGCTGCGTCTTAAGCTCGTCTTTGACCTGATCCGCGGTGGTCAGTGGAGTTGCCGTGACGTTTCCGATGATCGGAACCACAGGATCCCCGAAGTCCAGGCCGTCGAGCCGCTCGTCGAGACCTGATTGCGCAGGGCTCATGAGACCGGAGTGGAACGCTCCGTTCACGGCCAGCGGAATAGCTCGCTTGGCTCCGCGGGCTGAAGCCATGTCAATCGCCCGTGCCAGCCTCTGGTGATCGCCAGAGATGATTATCTGCTGCGCAGTGTTGATGTTCGAGATGTAGGTTCCGGCTTCGCGGCAGACCTCTTCGACCGTCTGCTCGTCTATGCCGATGATCGCCGCCATTCCGCCTGGCAGCTCGTCGCAGGCATGCTGCATGAGCCTGCCTCTGTCCACCACCAGCTTCACCGTGTCTTCAATAGACAGCACCTCGGCCACTGCAAGAGATGAATATTCGCCCAGGCTGTGCCCGGTGGTCATAGACGGTCGTTGGGGAGAGCCTGTCGCCTCTTCAACCGCCTTCCACGCGGCGAGAGAAACGGCAGTGATGGCCGGCTGAGCGTTCTCGGTCCGGGTCAGCTCATCGTCTGAGCCATCGAACATGACGCTCGTCAGCTTGCGCCCGAGCGCATCGTCAATCTGCTCAAATACCGCTCGTGCCGCCGCGGACTTCTCGTAGAGGTCCTTCCCCATGCCAACAGCCTGAGAGGCCTGGCCGGGGAAGA
>JANQIZ010000137.1 GCA_028281895.1 Dehalococcoidia bacterium | reverse complement strand
ACTTCCTGGAGCGTTGGCAATCCCTGTATTGAGTCCAATAGATCCGAGCCGAAGTCCTCTAGTGCTTCTCGCCATCTCTGGCTGGCCCGCCAGGTCCATGGAAAGAGTGCGCTCGGCGCGGCGACGGCCAGAACGGCAGCGATCGCGTAGATCACCGCGGTCTGCCAGTCCAGGAACGCCACGAGCCCATAGATTGCGATCGGGGCGACGACAGCGGTGATCACCTGCGGAACATAGTCAGACGTGAACGTGCGTAGCTGGTAAACACCGTGGTTGAGAGAAAGCAGTATCTCGCCCGTGCGCTGGTTGGCCAGGTAGCCGGGACCGATCCTCATCAGGTGCTCGAAGAGCTGCCGGTGCAGCTTGCGCTGGACTAGGTGACCGGTGATGAGGTTGAGGTCTTTGACGTAGTACTCAAGCCATGGCTTGGCAACGGTCGCCACGCCAACGATGGTGATGGGCAGAATCAATGAATCGGTGGAACGGCCCGTCACCATCAGGCCGATAGCCCATCCGATTGAAGCTCGTCGACCGACTCCCAGCCCGGACACCAGCAAGCCGATCGCCACAGACAGGGCGATCCGCCAACGGACCTCGGCCATCATGCTCCAGAGTCGTCGATTAAGCAGCAACTTGGTGTCTTCGCTTCGTTCGCAACGCTGAGTCTTCCTCTCAGGCGCCTATGCAAGGCCAGACCGGCGCGGCAGGGTGCCAGGTGACACCGCTTGCCGCGCCGGTAGTCCTTTGGAGGGAATAGCCGCGGCGGCTACGGGACGATCGGCTCCAGCCACAGCGTTTCGTGCGGTTCCTCAAGCAGTTCGGGGTGGAGAATACTCACGAGGTCACGGAGCAGGAGATCGACTCGATAGCCGACCGCCGTTTTCCAGAAGTCCTCGCCCCGCTTGAAGATGTGGAATCCTGTGCCGTTGTCGAATGCGGACAGCTCGCCGTACAGAGCATTCGCTCCAAGCCAGGCGCTACCGTCTGCTCCGAAGTCCAGCGCGGAGTACGAAGAATTCCACCAGAAGTCCGCATCGCTACCAGCATCCAGTGTTGATTCCATCGAGTAGCTCACGAACCCGTCGCTCGCTACATCCAGGTCAATCAGCACAGGCTCACCACCAGCCTCGCGGATCAGGTGGTAGTCGATCCGGTCCGGACCGGTCGTGGACCAGTTGCCGGAACTGCTGCTGATCGAACCGTGCAGCACCGTCGGCCTGTCTCCAGGCGCAACCGAATCAGCCACCTTGTCCGCCAGCTCAACGTATGCGGCTTCCACGGGGCCAAAGAGTTCGTTGGCTCGCTCTTCCTTGTTGAAGAACAGCGACCAGAACTTCAACTGTTCGGCAGAACCGAGTGGGTTCTCCCAGAAGCCGTTGTAGAAGACAGCAGGAAGCCCTAGGGCGCGTGCTTCTTCTCGCTGAGTGGCGCTGAACGGAACCACGACGAGGTCAGGCGCCGCATCGACCACTGGCTCCCAGCCTCCGGCGGAGATGTCAGCGACGAGGAAGTCTCCATCGGCGTAGCGCTTGTCCACTTCCGGCGTGATGTCCGAGAAGTCACCGAATGGAATGTATGCGAGACCAATCAATGCCTCGGCTTCACCGAGGTGCTCAAGAGCGGTCACGATCGAGCCGCCACCTGAATTCTCATACACGCTGTCCACCGGTACAGGGACAATGTGTGCGTTCGCCAGGTTGCCGCGTAGTTGTGGAGCAGGTGTGCCTTTCTGGACCAGCACAAAGGTCTCTCGTGATCCGGCCCTTGCGTCACCGACCGGCCCCATGTTCACGACCTTGTAGTTACCGTGATACGTGACCGTCCAGTCCTGCGCCCAGTCAACGGAAACCTTGTCCGGGAAGTAGTCGATTTCAGGATCGAACTCAGCGACGATCCCAGTCGGGTTACCGGCAAGCTGCTTCGCCTGGAGCTCGGTTTCAATCCGGTCCAGGAACACTATCTCGTGGTCCGGCAGCAGCTCCGGGTGGAGGATGCTGACGATGTCCTTCAGCAGGATGTCCACCCTGATGGCCGCGGTGCTGTGGTAGTCAACTGCCCGGCCGTATCGGTGGAATGCGTTTCCTTGCTCAAGCGCCGGGAAGCTCACGTTCAGCGGGTTCCGCTCCAGGTATTCCGGAACGTTGGTAGCACGAGGACGGAATGCCAGCTCAAACCAGTAGTCGGCATCCGCGGCGTGTTCCAGCGCAATCTCGAGCGATACTCCGCCGAATCCCAGGTGGGCAGTGCCGTCCAGGAAGCCCTGGTCGACAGCCGTGAGAAGAGGCCTGACACCGCCAGCGTCTTCGATCAGAACCGACTCAAGTCGGGTGCGGTTTCGACTCTGGAACACACCGGAACTGGCGATTGTCCCAAGTAGCACTGTCGGCTTGTCAGACTGGGCCTGGGCTAGCGCCTTGATCCGCTCGTACTCCTGCGCAATCGGCTCGAAGTAGCGATTCGCTCGGAGTTCAAGGTTGTAGAACAGGGACACGAACTTGACCTGTTCCGACGAACCGAGAGGACCCTCAGAGAAGGGAGAGTAGAAGACAGCCGGCACACCGACATCGAGCGCATTCTGGCGCCAGTCGTCGGAGTTGTACTGGAAGTACACGTCCGGTTCTCCGGCAACAATCAGCTCAAGGTCCTCGCCGTAAGAGGTCTCCTTGTTCACGTCAGGGTGCGCAACACGGTTGATCACGTCAGGCAGGAAGTCGTTCTGCGAACCAGAAGTCCTGGTGTTGACTCCGATCAGCGTGTCGAGCACGCCCAGGGCATCCAGCGAAGCAAACACCGCTCCGCCGCCTTCCCAGAATCGCTGTACCGGAACCTCAACCGGGAGGGCGTCTGAAAGGTTACCGGTCAGCGCCGGTGCAGGCGTTCCGCACTGAACCAGCACGTATCTGGCCAGGTTCTCCGTCTCGGGGCTTGAGTCCGTATCTACCGTCACCACCTTGTAGTTGTTGTGGTACTCGACATCCCACTCAAGTGCATGCTCGGCCTCAGTCTTGTCCGGGAAGTAGTCGACCTCCGGGTCGTAGTCCGTCACACACTGCAGAGGGTTGTTCACAGGGGAGTTGCGGACTACCGGAACTTCCACTTCGACCGGAACCTCGACGGGCACTTCGACCGTTTGGATGACCTCTAAGACCTGCGGCGTTGCGGTGGGGCCCTGAGTCGGCGAATCAGGCTCCGAGCTGCTACATGCCACCGCGATCGCCGCAGTCACTACTGCAAGCAGCAGGAGCATGGCCTTCCGAGGCTTGTGTATAGCGTTCACTTTCATTCGACCTTTCTAGCGTTTGATAGTAGTTCTAATTTGATACTTAGTATCATTAGAAAATGTTGTGCTTAACCGTGAGAAATCTCGGATCGGGAACCAGGGTTACTCTCGATGACGCCCGGGGTTGCGACCGTCGCCATCTGTCCAAGAGAGCGACCAGTCTAGGCGCGTGTTGAGCCGTACGCAATACGTATTAATGATATGTAGTCTCAATAATGTTAGCCGAGTACCGAGAAGCCGACTCACAAGATCTGACCTCGAACCCGGACACCTGCGCGTCGCATGGAGCAGGTATGCGGAAGCCATTTGCTACGTGCGTCGCCCGCCCGGCGGAGACGAATGATCACCGGAAGGTTCCGACCGCAGGTGCAACGCCTGATCGGACAGTCTCCACGATCCGGTCACCGGCGTTCCTGGCTCCCGCGATATTCCGTGCGGTAGGCCCCAACTCCAGTCGGCGAGTGGCCCCGAGACATAGATCCGCGGATGCCAGCGAAGTGCTGTGTCGACGATTGGGTATCCGCAACTGGCACACGGAAGTGACGCTGAGGCGATCAGCTCGTCAACCATGGATCCACCGGGAGACGCGCGCCGGAGTGACTCACGCAGCTCCAGCCATCCACGGCCCGCGATCATTCCCCAGATCTCATGGATTCTATCGTCCGTGGACCGGTAGGAGACCAGGGTGCCGTCCACTGAGGCGGCGGGGTCTCCGTGCGCTGGGGTGCCTACAAATTGTTCGAACAATCAGAGGCTCATTGCGCCATTCTAATGGCGAGATCGCTGACCCGTCGAAGACCCCCGTTTTTTCTCTGTGAACGAGGAATTCCTTGAGAATCCCAGCAATGGGGGTGTCCATGCCAAAACGTCCATGTGACGATCAGGTATCCATTTGTGGGCAGCGTGTTCGTGGCTGAGGACAACATTTTGCGATCTGGTTCAGCCTGGTAAGCTAGCATCCGAATTCGACGCGAATCCAAATCAACGTTTATCGAGCCGAGGTACATCGCCTTGGACACCTGCAGGCCCGTTTCCTCGAGTATCTCCCTGAGCCCGTCCCCGGGACGCCCATCGACGACCTCGCCTGATCCAAGCTAAATCCTAGATGCGCGTTAGAGCGCCCTCGAACACCTGCCTAGAATCGGGTACTCTTCCACCAATTCAAATCAAAATACCGCAGCTAAGCAGGAACTGTTTGCTGTCTCTGGAAGATACCAGCTGGGGGCGCGGTTGAAGCTTCACCGTAGAATCACCGCAATAGCCGGTCACAGATTACAATGGCCGATCGAGCCCGGGCCCGGTACGTGCTGGCCGGTCAGACAAGAACAATAGCGGCAGCCTTCGTTGCTTCGATTTCTCTCTGGCCAGCCCCCGCCCGACGTATCAAATGTTCACGCAGACCACAAACCGAGAAGGATGGCACGTTTGTCGACGTTCGATGCAGCAATATCAATTGGCAATTACAGATGTTCAGTGGCGGTTCAACATATCACTACTCGCGCGATTTCCCCATTTAAATCGTCAGAGCACATCGACGAACAAGATCCATATCATGATTTCGACAATAGTGCAACGGATGCCGTAATTATCATGCTACTGCAAAAAGCCGCTGACGAACTCCAATCACAGGCTTTTTCGATGAGCGATCATATCGCCTTTTCGGCCATCGCCCACACCGGTGCTCCGTCACGCGCAATTCGGGATTTTTATATACAGCGGCTACAGGAAAAAGAATTCGATACTTCACAATTCGTTGTCGTGCCAGAACTAGAGGCAGGGATGGCAGTTTATCCTAATTCAAAGCACACAATACTCGCATCTGCCGGCACAGGCCTAACGCTCGCGTATCGCAAGCTCAACGAAACGTCGATCCAGTTCGTCAACCAAGGCATCCCCTCGGTGGACGATCAAGGAGCTGGTTACACGATTGGTGTAGACTTCCTTCGCGAATTGGCTGCTGGCGACTTGAACGTCCCCCGAGATTCAGAGCTCGAACTTCTGCTACTCGAACATTCACGCACTTTCCTTCATGACGGACGGTTTGATGTCTCCAATCAAGGATCCTTGCTAGAAATGGTAAGAATACTTCCAAGCCGCCGACGCCGCTTTATTTCTACACTTGTCATCCCAATGGCTCGCTGGGCCATGATCCAGCCAAATTCGGAAATAGCTGCTTTTATCTCGAGTCGCACACAGAACATCGCGAATAGTATCGGAGATATAGCAAAATCATTCGATCAGTCATCCGGCCGACAATTGCAGATCGGTTGCGCAGGCGGCTTGTTCCGAAACGAATTCATTCTTAATTCCTTCAAGTCACAAGTGCAAGACGCGCTGCGGAATTGGACCATCACGTTTGATGCTGGACCACATGTTGTTCTTACTGGGTTGTTGCACAAAGCACGCGAACAACGTCAGGGAGTCTGAGCAGTTATGGAATCCCAACAGCGATCCGTAGCGACTTCAACCCTCGAAGATCTCACTACCTGGTTCGATTTGAAGGGTACTTTGGAAGAGAGACACGCCGACAATCTCAACATTGAGCGCGATCTTGCCTTACAAACCGCTGGATATCATTGCGTACACGTACTAGATTCTGATCTCATCTTCGACTACTTGAACCCAAGCTCGGCGGATGCGAATCACTCGTATCTCATCACACAGTTTCTCGACAATTCACGAATGCCGTTTTCAGTGCTGCCTGCGGCTTTCATAGAGATTAGCAACCACGTAGCTTCAAGGCTTGGCCTAGGACAGATTTGGGACGATCCTTCCTTGGTGCGAAATGGCAAAAATTGGGAATCTATTCAATCGATCGCCAGCAGCGCACGATCCTCATTACAAGATTTCACTACGAATGAACCCCACGGTAATCGCACACGAGCATTTGCCAAGCGTATCGAGCGATTGAATCGGCACCTCGGGACTCGCCGATACGTAGCAGTGCCGGAAGTTATTGTCCGATATCACGAAGAGCGCAGTCTCTTGCAGACGCGTTACGAAGAGATGACGCATTTGCTGAACAGTGTGCGATCGGCAGCTCAGGCACGAAATATGATAGATGCGTTTAGTTGGCTATCAGTTACCGAAGCCAATCTAGATTCCGAGCGCGAACGCTTCCGCATCCAAGCTACCGACATGCCAGCTCGCTACTCCGACAGACCGCGGTGGTATCTGCCCGTTAGCAACACGCGCCATTTGGACGCGCTGGTTCGAGACTATCCCATTGATCTAGCCGACCGTGATTCATCGCGCAGAGACAAAAAAGGCCGCGTGCAAATTGCGGGCCGCAATATCCAATTCCTAACGACATTACGGATTCTTTCAAATCGCGGCGCGATGAATGGAAACGAACTGAACGAGAGATTTGAATGGATTTCCGATTCATACCGGCACGCGCGTAGAACGCTAAGACGTGCCGGCATTGGTGGCGACATCAGAATACGAGTTTCCAGTCACGACATGTCGACGGATTTCAACATCGCTGAAAAGCTCCGGACACTTCCTGATACCCGACTACAACGAACCGCGCAGCATCTTCGCAATCCATTAATCACCGAAATCGAAAGTGAACACGCACGCGACATTTGGTATAAGCACTCACGCAGCATTTTGTTGGCTAAGCACGATATCGCGCAGGTGCGATACGAAGAGAAAGACCCTAGAGACATTGAAGCGTACGCTGATGCGGTGGAATACTTGATCCATCAAGATAGCGACGCGTTGAGTAATACAGAAGCAGTAAACGTCCGGAGACTAGCCAGCGCCCTTCAGTATTTCGACTGTGAATTGCGATGCGTTCATATTGGTGCCGAGATTCATCTTGAGTTCCATCGAGTAATCACCACCATATACAACCAAGATGCTGCCGAGGTCGACCCAAACGAACTTCCCGCTTTGCGACCCCTGCTTACTCTGACTCAAGCGGATGACGATGATCGAATTATCACATGGGAAATTGGGGGTGGTGGTTTCGATTTCATCTCTCACCGATTTCCTGATGCTTTCTCTCCTCCTCCTCGGCTAGTTGTCGAACGAGACTTACTCTATTGGGAATTTGATCGGCACAATCGCGTTGTGTTTAATCTGTTTGGAGGCCAAACTCGAGTTGTCCACATTCGTGCGATGCTCAATCCGGCTTTCGAGCAGTTGACAGGCCTTAGCCTTGCGATTAGTCAATCAATGAAAGGAGAACTGCCACCGCGAATCGTCGAACGGACGATTTCGACGTTCTTGTCAGATCCGAACGAGTTTTGTCATGCCCTACATTAGCTCTCCCATTGGGCAGCGAATTTGGGATTTGGCTGGTAACCGACGCCACGGATGCGCTATGCGTATCGACTACACCGATGCGATTCTGAGTGACGACGTCTTGGAAGACGATAATTATGTCATGGCAGTGTATTGGTTTGGGGCACCGGACAATATATGGTGCCGTGATCCTGGTGACAAGCTTGATGTTTATGCATCATTTCAGACACACTTCACATTAGCCCGAACTTTGCTGGTGGCTGTCAGTCGTATTGAGAATGGATTAAACAAGCCGGCCTCTATACAAGTCCATCGACTCTCCAATGCGCTGCGCGGTCAATGGTCAGAACCGACATCAATCGCGAGTTACGACCGACGCAAACTGGCAAGCGGGGAGATCTTCGAGATTGAAATCCATGGCACCCTAGCTCCTACCGACTTCCCATTGATTGACGAGCCGGCATCAATGAATGATCCATCGCTGCCCGAGCTGACTTGGATCGGGCACCCGCTGTTGACCTACTGTACCGCATGAACAGCTTCTTCGACAGTTTGGTTGTTTTGTTGCCCTCTGTTTTCAGTGTGGTGACAGTTTTAATATCCCGGACGATCGTACTGAACATTAGTCAACTCCTTGGTCAACAGCTGGTCCTTGAACCCCGCACGTGCATCGGCGTCGCCGACTATTTTAAGGCGTTTGCCGCATATACAGCACCATTTGTAATCGCTTTCAACATTGTGGCGATTCAAGTCTCCATACATCCAGTTGGTTATGCAGCAACACTCCTGGTCGTTTTCTTTTGGATCGTTGCAACATCTAGTATGATTAGAAACCTGGGGCGGGCGGCCAAGGTTCAAAATACTGCGGACAGATCGCGAAGATTAGTCAAGGTCAGGAGTGAGATCAGACTGCGCGAGCTTATCTTTGGCTTTGCCTCAATTGGGACGGCATACATTGTGGTGCTTTCGAACCTTTGAAGAATTCTACTTCACGCAGATGCCTGAGCCGATATACCCAACAGCCTCGTCGGTCTATTCATAGAAAGCTTCGTTTGGTAGGATAGATACGGTGGATCGCCACGTTCATCCGCGAGTTCGACTCTCCCCCGTCTCCACCATAAACCCAGGCGGAAGCCATGTAGCCGTGCGCAACCTTCCCGGCCTATCGATTCTGCAGCGCGGTGAGCGCGTGACCAAGCTGCTTAGGTAACCGATCACGGATCATCGCGGTCGCCACCAATTCATCAAGGTTCCTGTACCAACGTTCGCGTACGGCACCGACGGGTTCACCTAGAATTTTTGCTACGCGCGCCTCGAGTGACGAGGTAGAACCCGGGGTTCGGATACCGGAGCGCCGAACTGTGGCTGGGAAATCAGTCTCCGGCAGCAGTCGGTCCGGTGGCATTGATTGCATCTGCAGGTTCGTCATGGCTGCGTTGACTGAGAAATAGCAGCCAAGATCGTATGCACGCTGAATCTGAGCTTCGTTTCCCGTGAACCAATGGAGGATTGCTCCACTTGTCGAATGCGAGGAGATCACGTCAAGTACTTGGTCTTGCGCATTTGCTGAATGAATGGAAAACACGACACGAAGGTCGGCGCACTGCTGCAGAATCGAAGCAAATACTCCAAGCTGCCGCGCCAAGTTACCCCTAGTGCCATCGAGGCCGATTTCGCCTATGAGCGCGAAGTCCTCGGCGAGCGCGCGAAATGCAGGGGCCTCGTATCGATTCAATGCTGACTTCAGGCCAGGATGTACCCCGCAGCCCCACAGAATCGTATCGAATGAGCGATGTCGGGCCGCTCGAGCTTCGTCGAGTGTCCGCGTCATGGCAAAGACGATGGCACCATCCAGGGCATCAATCTGTCGAGCCGTCACCGAGGGGTCGACATGAGCATGTACGTCGATGGGAGGAAGACTACTTGTCACTGGAGCTGAATCTGCCGTAGTTCGTCCAATCCGCGGTTCGCAAGATCGACAGCGTCGGCCGGATCCCAATCCGAGGGAAGACCGCCATGCGATAGAACATCGGCGAGTGTGAAGTCGCGCAAGCAGGCTATTTGGATCGCCATGATGTCGTCCCGCCGAACCTTCAGGAAGTCTTCCAGCGAACTGCCCGAGATCTCGTCGACAACGTACGGGGTCAGATCGGCCACACCCGCAGTTGCAATTGCTGCACGTCGCGTTACGCAGGCGACATCTAGACCGCAATTGTGGCTAGGATTGCCGCCGAAAAAGCGCGTGTCAGGCTTACCACATGAGAATGTCTCAGCTATCCCGGTTTCGGAATCGGCTAGTCCCAATTCGACAAACGAACGAACCAGCTCACCTTTCGTCTGGTGATCGTGGCGATTGGCAATGCTCACCGAACTGCCTACCTTGTCCAGTATGTCGTTGAGTCGCTTCAGCGTCAGGGGGTGGGTCGACCGAGTAGACATCGCGCCCCCTCGATTAGGCCGCAGCGGTGGATTGAGACTGGTGAAACCGTTCTCTGGCACCTCTACTTGTCGCGCGCCGCTGCTGGATGCAAGCGCCGCAGCCAAACCCATGAACATCAGTGCTCTAGAGCGTCGCTGACGATTCGGTCCCTTAGTTCGAAAGTCGACCTCGACAATTGGCAGCTGGATGCAGCGCGCCCTAAACCATCGAGCCACACGCCGTTGGGCTCCCCGAGTGATTGGGTCGTCGGCATGAGATAGGTAGAGTCGGTCGCCGGGAGAAGAATCTTCGGCGATTGCAGCGCCAGCAAACGAATCAAGCCCACCGCTAAACAACGTGACGGTATCAGCTTGTGACTCTGTTAAGGAAGCAATCGGTCTTGCGTCCGAATCTTCTCGGGTGAAATTCACGTTCCACACGTCGCCTGTCAACCATTCGAGTAAAGCATTGACCTGAACCGCTACATCCACCCATGGATCCGGATCGATCATCTGGACTAGTATGTTCAGACTACGGGTCAGATGAGCTGGAAGCGGAACCTTGCGATCGACCAAGAAAGCGGCCAGGGCAAGTCGCCCGAAATCCGCCTCAACATCCCCAGCGCCACCAAATCGGTCGAACCAGGGATCGACATTGAGGTGAATGTCGGTTGCAGCGCCTCGCCCGACTGGGAAGGCCAATTGAATCCGTTGAGCTTCGTGCGCTGAACTAGACTCTGGTCGAATTTCGAAGTTCGAAATCACGAAGTCGCCGCCTGCTGGATGTGCCTGGCTTCAGCCAAAATAGCGGCCGTCGCAAACTCGAAATCGGTAGGGATCCTGAATTCGGACTCGTCCGGAGTATTTGCATGCTCCAGCCTGGCGTCCAGCCATCCTTCGATTTCGTCCTCTAGTCTCGCGGCTCGTTCGGCGTCCAGGCGCGAATCAAGTAGCGCATCTCCTATCTCGACCAACATTATTTGGAACACAAATCTGGATATGAATTGTTTCACCATCGAAATTGGATCTGGCAACTCGGATGCAGTTAGAATGAACTCCAGTACCTCAATCAGTGCATGACGGAGTGCGGTCTCATCTGGATGGCCCGAGTCTCCGATCAGAGCGTTCAGGATTTCGAGGCACTGCTGTGCCGGAGACATGCCTGCAATGTCTGCAAGAACGATACCCAGCTCGAGAAGGGAATCTGCATTCCCCTGTCTGATAGCGTATCCGGCCCCAACTGCGAGGCCACCCAGCCGCGCACCCCGAGAAATGCGTCGGCGAGATCGCCCGCCGCCAGTGACAGCGGGTGAGATTCGGTGACCTCCTACGCCGAATCCTGCTCGTCCTGGCTGGGACGAGGTGGCCAGACCTGGGAGGATGGACGTAGTGATTCGGGGCATTGCCACCGCGGGGTCATCGTCCGAAATCGCGCCAAGAAGGGCGTCTATCGCGGCGGCGTTGGACGAATCGCTTCCGGAGCCCACAACGGTGTCACCGACCAACTCGGCTATCCGGTCTCGGCTGGCAGTCCAAGCCTGGCGAGCCGAGCCGCCGTACGCGCCAGATGTTCCCATGTCACTTCACTCCCTGCTGGGCTTGCCTTACAGCTTCCTTAACCGTTTCCGGCAGGCCCTGATCAGAAAGAATGTCGTTCGCGAGTTGAGTCAGACACGGGCCAGAACTGCTGGCGATTAGTAGGCCGAGACGAGGAGTCAACTGTTCCCAGCACGACTCTCTAATCGCTTGACAACAGGACTGAGCTACGCCGGGGCTCGCTGCCGCAAGCCGCACGAGAAACTCGATTTCGGATTCCGCAGTTTCGTTTCTTCGAACCCGGCCAACTACGGCAAGAACGATTTGCTGTTGCTGCTCTACCTCGAGAGCGGAGACGCTCTTGACCGCAACATTTCTGACTGCTTGAGATTCGCTGACAGCCTGGTCGAATAGTTCGATCAATGTCTCATTGAGACCAAAAGCCGAAGGAGTCGATGATAAAGCGGCAGCCAAGGTCAGATAGCGAGAAATTTCTACACCTGAAAGTGACGGCTCGGTTCTCGCCCAGTCGGCAGATTGCGTTGAAAGACCCTCTGGGATTTTTGAGCCGTCCTGATCGTTTGCCCAACGTTCCCAATCCCGCACGAGCGCCGTTTGCTCAGTGTTCGGACAACTCGCGAGTCGTCGAAAATCATCCGGGTACCTGTCTTCCAATATCAGCAACTTGACCAAAACGTCCGGGGCGATTTCCACGTCCCGCGTACGAGCAATTTGAGTTCGAATGCCAAAAGCATTCAAGAACCTCTTAATCTCACGCGGATTCCCTATCGAATCGGTGCTCAAGCCCTGCGTGATCTGCGCTGACAATGTGCGTATCCATTCCGGCGGTGAATAGGCACCAGTCGGGATTTCATCGAGCAGTGGCGTTTTCGCCTCCGCCCGGCGGTTGTCTACGTGGTCGAGCAGGCTGTCGAACTCGGCCACTGAATCGCAGTGCTGACGACTGAGCAGCATGACGATGTAGTGCTCCGCGTCCAGTGGGGAGAGCAATGGCAGGCTGACCGGTATTTGGATGATTTTGTCAATGTACCTTTCGGCAAACAGATCGCTGCGTCCTGTAGCGGCCAAAGCTCCACCGATGGCATCTTTAACCATCGTTGGGTCCGCTGCGAGGATAAACGCCATCTTTGGCACGCCTAAAAACAACTTGATTGCCTCGAGCGTGGCTAACACCGCATTCGGCAGACATCGATCTAGATCGTCTACAAGAACAACGACGCGCTCCACATCGTTTAGCATCTGCAGCAACTCGTCGAAGGCGAGTCGAAAACCGGACATCGAGTCGGGCCCGTCATTCCCGTCCGGTCTAAACGCTTCTACCAACTCTTCCAAGTCCCAGCTACCCATGGCTCCGTTCGCCATGACGTTACCGACTCTCGCCCAACTGATCCGCCTCAACAGGCCGGTCGCTTTCTCTCGAAATGACTCGCTGTCCGAGCGATGTTCGATCAAGGGCGCCAAAACGTGCGATATCAAAGTGCCGCGAACATCTGAAACGTCGTCGAATTCCCACGGATTTACTCTTATTACAACGTAAGTCGAGCGCTGTTCCAGCGCCTCTCCGATTAATCCAAGTACGGTAGACTTTCCGCTGCCCCAATTGCCGTGAATCCCGAGCGTTACAGGATCGACGGATTCGACCTCCAACGCCGATAGAAGAGGTTCCACCAAAATGTCGAAGCCGAGCAGGTCTGCGAGGGTGGGGTTGTCATCCCACAGATATACAGGGTTGGGCGATTCAGGCATGACGAGATTGTGAACTCTAGAACGTGCCAACGTGGCCTGGTCGTTCAACAGCGGCCCAGTGTCGTCTCCATCCGAACGGCGATGTAGGCATGTTACTCGGAATGTCAGCGATGATCATCTACGATGTCGCAAAATGGATTCTTGAGTTTCACGGACACGACAGCTTGGTCAGTGAAACTGACGTACACGCCGTCCAAAACCGTCGCTAGCAGTCTGTGCCGCTCTTCCAACTTCGCTCCAGTGCAAAGCATAGGCATCGCGAGAATCACGGCTCGTACCTCTCTCACCGCATCGAAATCAGGAACCACCAGTGCCTCTAGATCGGCTGTCATTTTGACTTTCTGTCGCCGGTACTCCGCTTCGTCAACAAGCGCTATCGCGCCAGGAGGAACCTCCTCCAGAGGCAAGACCGATCCATTCCGGCAGATGCCTCTGGGATGCCGACAGCGTATGGCTGCGCCTGGTAGCGGCTGAGCTCTACAGGCGGTAGGCAGTGCCGGCTTACCACTCCCGGGCCGCCCGGCAATCACCACGACCGACGGGTGCTCGACCACATCGAGCCATCTGCGGTCCGGCTCAAGGCTTGCCGGGACTGTGTCTGTGCCGGACGGCGAAAGCGGTTGCGGCGTCTAGGCTGGTGGCAAGACAGTGTCAGATGCGATGCTGCCCCTGATGATCTGGGCAATCTCATCCTGCGACGGCAGCACGAGGTCACCGGTCCTGTCAGAAACGAGGTCCGCAGCGAGCGCCGGAGGACGCTGGACTGCCTGCTCTCGCAGCTTGCGGCGTTTTTGCTCAGTGTCGACGTGGGCAGCTACTTCGTTCAGGAAACTCCAAACCTTGCCCCTGGTCTCCGGCGACTTCCAGAACGCTAGGCCAGCCACGCCGGAGACTATCGCCGGACCCTGCCAGCCATTCTCTCTGCTGGTAGTCATATGCAGACCTCCCTCTTGTCGTATCGAAGGCCGAGCAGCGTATTCGTTCGCCGAGTGTGAGTTCAACACGTTCAAACCACCTCCTCAATATGAGTTGAACGGTCAATTCTGTTCAAGTTGCACGACCACCTCAGCCCCAATGGAAGGATCCAGAAGAAGCCGCCGGTGGGAGATCTCGCCATGGTCGGAATGATAAGAAGAGCCTTATGGCCGGAAGCCACAGCGGTCGGACAGGGCTTGCGGCCTTTTGTATGGCGCGACAAAGGGGCAACGGTCAGGTCAGTCTGATCGGTCAACGGTTCAGAACGGGTCAATTGGCCGGGGGAGTATGATTCTTTTCACAGCAAACGCCATTAGTGGCTCGGTGTATACAAGTGGTATACACCGGAAGAGATTTGCCGCGCGACTTCAACCGGGCCTGATAGCACTCGGCTGTTTTCGAGTGCAAATCAGAAGGCTGACTTGCTGTGTCAGCAACCTGGCATCACTGATCACATTTGATGGAATTGGATCACGTGAAAACCATTGACGCCTCGCCACACGCCGCCACTCTCATAGAGAGTTTCCGTGATGTTGGTTACTCACTGGAAACCGCGCTCGCTGACATCATCGACAACTCGATCACTGCACGAGCCAGCAAGATCGACATATTCGTAGACACGCTGTCAGATTCACCGAGCATTTCGGTCATTGATGACGGATGCGGTATGAGTAAGTCTGAGTTGTGGGATGCCATGCGTCCCGGTGCCAAGAATCCGCTTGATTCGAGAGCAGCCGAAGACCTTGGGCGATTCGGCCTCGGGCTAAAGACCGCGTCATTTTCACAATGCCGTAAGCTAACCGTTTTCACGTCGCGTGACGAAATCCCGTCAGCCGCGATCTGGGATCTGGATTATGTTCGCGACAACAACAAATGGGAAATAATCGTCCCCGACGATGTTCGCGATATTGCGCGTGCAAACACGATCAGTAATTCGGGGACGGTTGTCCGGTGGGACAACCTCGACCGACTGGTAGAAAAAGGAGCTACTGAGCCGTCAAATCGAGAGCTCAATCGGCGTATCGACGAGGTGATCGATCACCTTCGCCTGGTGTTTCACAGGTTCCTTGCGAGTGAGCCGGGGCACGAGAAGATTTCGATCTCGGTGAACAACCGGGAACTGACTCCCATCGACCCCTTCAACGTACGTCATTCGACCGCGGATCCGATCCAGGTGATCTCACTAGGACTCAGCACGATAAGGGTGCAGACCTACACCCTTCCGCACCATGGCAGGGTCTCAGCACGAGAATGGAAGGACTTCGAGACTCCCATCGGATACCGCGACTCTCAGGGCTTCTACGTCTATCGCGCCAGACGTCTCATCATCAGCGGCACATGGTTCGGTCTCGCACGCAAAGAGGAGTTGACCAAACTGGCACGCGTGCGGGTGGACATTCCGAATACGCTGGATTCCGACTGGAAGATCGACGTCAAGAAAGCTTCTGCCCACCCACCTCCGACGGTGCGCCGTGAACTCAAGAAGATCATCGACCGGATAACTGCAACCTCAAAGCGGGTCTACACGGGTCGAGCCGAACCCAGGGTATCTCGAAAGAGCATCCCGGTTTGGAAACGAGTTCAAAGCAGGGATGCAATCTCCTACGAGATCAATCGAAGCCATCCGGCCATTGCTCGACTGACAGACAACGTCCCCCAGGGACTGCAAACCGAACTGAACAACGTGGTCGAGATCATCCAGAACGGGATACCTATCGACTCACTATTCTCGGACTACGGTTCTGATCCGACATCGGTTGAACGCGGACAGGTGTCGCCCGAGTCTATCGCAATGGCCGTTGACGCTTTCTGGAAACAGATGGTGGTGGACGGTCCGATTTCTGGCGACGATTTCGAGGACTTGCTTGCGGCGAATGAGCCGTTCGCATCGAATTGGGATCTGGCGAAAGAGGCACTCAGCGCGCTGAGGTTTGGAGGTGGCGATGACGAGTGAACAACTAAAGACCATTGAAAGTATGGCCAGTGCAATCCTGGCGGAAGGGCCGACGCCAACGCCGGGCCGCATACGCGAAGTCATCGAGGGCCTGAGAAACACCCCGTTCACCAAAGACGTAACAGACGAACAGTCCGAGACTCTGGCCAGAGTGCTGGAAGAACGGCACGACGTCACGATGAAACTGGGCTCGGTTTTGACCGACGCGGAGTATGAGCCCTGGCTCGAACAGGCGCGTGCCTCGATCGCCCCCTACTACTGGAACCGCTACCGCCGCCTATTGGTCGACGACGGATTCTCTAATCAGGTGATTGCGAGCCTGGACGAAATCACTGACCGGGTGCTTGGACTCATGGAGAATCCTGAGAAAAACGTTAGCTGGGATCGACGCGGAATGGTTGTCGGTCATGTGCAATCGGGTAAGACCGCCAACTACACCGGATTGATATGCAAGGCGGCCGATGCCGGCTACAAGCTAATAGTTGTGATCGCCGGGATCCACAACAACCTTCGAAATCAGACCCAGGAGCGAATCGACCAGGGGTTCATCGGGGTCGATAGCGCCAACCTCATGTCAGCGCGCGAAACCCGCGCGGTCGGGGTCGGCCGGTTCAACCAGTCTCGACGGCCTGCGACTCTCACAAATCGCCTGAGAGACTTCAACAAGAGCACCGCAACAGCCGTCGGAATACAGCTGCGTCAACTGCAGGAACCAGCTGTACTGGTGATCAAGAAGAACAGTTCGACGCTACAGAATCTACTCGAATGGCTAAGAGAACACAGCGCGGCTGCCGGTTCCGGGAAGGTTGATGAACCGATGCTCCTTATCGACGATGAGGCCGACAACGCGTCGATAAACGTCAGTCGAGGGCCGCGAGAAGTTTCACGCATCAACGGCCAGATACGTCAACTGCTCCAGCTATTCACCCGGCGATGCTATGTCGGCTACACGGCGACTCCCTTCGCCAATATCTTCATTGATCCGGACAACCGGGACGAGATGGTCGGCCATGACCTCTTTCCCCGGAACTTCATGGTCAGCCTCGATCCTCCATCGAACTACTTTGGCCCGTCGAAGGTGTTTGACGGCGACGAGCGCAACCCCTACGTACGCTACATCGCCGACAACGGTGACACACTGCCGATCAAACACAAGATCGACCATGAGATTGTCGATCTACCTCCAAGCCTGAAGACGGCTATCAACGCCTTCATTCTGGCCAAGGCGATACGAATCCATCGCGGCCAGGGGAGGCAGCACTGCTCCATGCTGGTGAATGCGTCCCGGTTCACCAGAGTGCAAACACAGCTGCGTAACCAGATCCACAGCGATCTTCAGGAAATCGTCTCAGCCATCCGGGTAAATGGTGCTCTGGATTCTGCCGACACGCTTAATGATCCGGTAATCGGTGGGCTCAAGAAGACATTCGATAGTGAGTTCGCATCAGCGAGGCTCAGGTGGGAGACGCTGTACCCACTGCTCCTCGAAGCAGCGGCACCGATTGGCGTTGTCACAGTCAACAGTGCTTCATCCGGCAAGTTGAACTACCGAGATCATTCCGATCACGGACTCAACGTGATTGCAGTAGGCGGCTACTCCCTGTCCAGAGGTCTGACCCTGGAAGGATTGACGACCAGCTACTTCCTGCGGGACTCAAAGATGTACGACACCCTTATGCAGATGGGGAGATGGTTCGGGTACCGCCCGGGGTACGAAGATCTGTGCCGCATCTGGATGCCGGAAGAAGTTGAGGGGTGGTACGAACACATCGGCCAGTCGATAGATCAACTAAGGGCTGAACTCCGACAGATGGAGGCGGTAAACGCCACGCCTGAGGATTTCGGCCTGAGAGTTCGCAGTCACCCCGATAGTCTGCTGGTAACGGCCCGTAACAAGATGGGAACAGGCGAACGCGTGCATGTCAGTATCGGCCTGTCAAAGTCGTTGATTGAAACGGCCACGTTGCATGGTTCCACTGAGATTGTTGATCGAAATCTAACCGCAGCCAGGAACCTGTTCACGAATCTGGAGACCGACGGTCGGCATTTAGGTGATGCAGAAGAAGTCGGAGGTGGGCTGTTGCTACGAAACGTCGAGCTGCCAGTCGTGCAGCAGTTTCTGACCGAGTTTGTGAACCATCTCGATTCGATAAAGTCGAATTCGGGGCCGGTCCTCAGATACATCGAACAGAGACCGGAGGAGATGGCTCACTGGGACCTGTTCGTTCCTAGCCTCAGATCCGACAATCCGGACCTGGAGTTTGAGATCGGCGGTAGAACAATAGTGATGCGTACTCGAACCGCTGGACAGCAGAGCAGTGCCAGCAAGATTCTCGTGACTGAGAAGCAGAGAGTGGCCTCGCGCGGTGACGAACGCATTGGACTGTCCGATGAAGAAATCGAGCAGGCGCATTCGAATTACCGCAGGGAGAAGGAAGACGAAGGAACCGAACTCAACGCTGGAAACGTGAACTACCCGGACCGCGTCTATCGGGCGCAGAGATCGCGTCCACTGCTGATGCTCCACCTGCTGAAGATCATCGCTGCTGGGAGCAAGGTTGGATCTCATCAATACCCATCGCCAGTTGTGGCATGGAGCATCAGCTTTCCGGCTACTAACAAGCCAGAGGTCCTGACCGAATACGTTGTCAACACGACCTGGCTGCGGGAACAGTTCCAGGATGATCTGGAGGACGAGGAACTGCAGGGAGATGACGGCGATGTCTGATTCGGATCCCTGGTCGGCAATCAAGACTCCCGGCTCAGATTCTGAACTCATCACTCGCAGAGTGGATTCTTCAATCCAGTGGGACGTCTTCTGGGCGGTCGATCGCCTTCGACGGTGTCATCTGGCTCTGCTGCACGACGACACAGAATGCCAGACGCCTGAGCTACCCGCACTCAGAGGCATCGAAATCACGGACCGGCCCGGAGTCACCGGTGACCGCCACACCCTCTCGATCATGTTGCTCTCCGGCGAAGACCGGGATCTTTTCTACCGTCTGTGTACTGACATCGTCGAAGCTGTATCAGGGGCTCAGGACGAAAAACAGGCGATCTCAGTAGCCATACGGCGCGCCTGGCGGTGGCATCACCTGCTGAGAACAGGCAGATCAGGACGGCTCGCAGAAGAAGCTGAAAAGGGCCTGATCGGCGAACTGCGACTTCTGGAGACTGTTTTCACTCCGATACTTGGCGAATTTGCTGCCGTCGCCGCCTGGCAGGGTCCGCTGGGTGCACCCAAGGATTTTGAGATCAATCGGCTGGCTTTCGAGGTGAAAACTCGACGCGGAGCCGCAACGCCGTACATCTCCATAAGCTCGGCAGATCAACTCGACACTTCCGGGGTGGATTCACTCTACCTCCACGTCACTGAACTCGACCGGGCTGAGAGCCGTCTCGAAGAGTCGTTCACATTAGATGAGATTGTTGAGCGACTGAGAGACAGACTGGTAGGCCTCGCTCAGGTCGAATTTGATCGTCGGCTTGAAGCGGCCGGCTACCGGGATGAAGACGAGTACAACGGCGCCTGGCTGGAAGGCACATCTGCATGGCACGAGGTCGCGGACTCGTTTCCGCGGATAACCTCGGAAGATGTCCCACAGGGAATTCAGAGCGTGAATTACCGTCTGTCGCTCGGAGCAATCTCAGATTTCGAGGTGCCGGACAAAGTGGTTCGAACCGCGCTCGGAGCTACTGAACCATGAATGTTTCAATTGAGGAGTTCCTGCACGAACTGGCACTCGATGTGCGCAATCGCGTTGATCAAAGTGGCCAGTACAGCGAGGAGGCATTCTTTGAGGTCGTTACCGACCGGATCATGGCTGCCGGTGACCTCAACGAGGCAAATCGAGCCTACTTCTATAACGGCCGCGGCGTACGGGTAGACGGATACGGCGGGCATCCCGCTGACGAGGACGGGAACCTCAGTCTCATCGTTTGCGACTACAACCCTGATTTGAAGGTCCAGTCTCTCACTCGCACGGATATGGACGCTGACTTCCGTCGGGCCGAGAGTTTTCTGGCCCAGGCCTTCAACGCCAGTTTTCGCGATTCACTGGAAGAGACAACCCCGGCCTTCGGCCTAGCAACTATGATCGCAGACTTTTGGAAGGCGGTTTCAAAGGTCAGATTGATCTTGGTCTCGAACAAGGTCCTTAGCTCCAGGGTAGATTCCATCGCCGGCAATGAATTCGAGGGAATCCCGGTCGCATACAGCGTCTGGGACCTGTCGCGACTGCACAGGTATGCCCAGTCCGGGTCAGAGCGTGAGCCAATCCGTGTGGACTTCCTTTCAGAGTTCGGACACGGTCTGCCGGTTCTGCCCGCGCACCTTGAGGGAGTTGACTACGAGGCTTATCTCGCCACTGTTCCGGGTGTTGAACTGGCATCCATTTACGACCGCTGGGGAGCACGCCTTTTGGAGCAGAACGTGAGAGTCTTCCTGCAGGCCCGTGGGAACGTGAACAGAGGCATCAGAAGCACGATCGAGAACGCTCCAGAGATGTTCTTTGCGTACAACAATGGCATAACTGCGACGGCGGAAGGAGTCGAGACGCGACGTACATCGGACGGGCTGGAACTCACCGCCATTGACGATCTGCAGATTGTCAATGGCGGACAAACGACCGCGTCGATTCATGCGAACAGCCGGAGAAAAGATGTCGATCTGTCGAAAGTCTTCGTGCAGATGAAGCTTTCGATTGTTGCCCCCGAACGGTCGATTGAGATCGTCCCGAAGATCTCCGAATATGCGAATAGCCAGAACAGGGTCAACGCGGCGGACTTTTTCGCCAACCATCCGTTTCACGTCCGTATCGAGGGCTTTTCACGCCGCATATTCGCTCCGGCTGCTGATGGCACCGTCAACGAATCCAAATGGTTCTACGAGCGCGCTCGCGGTCAGTATCAGGACGCCCGTGGCAACCTCACTCAGGCTGAACGCCGCCGCTTCGATCTGGAATTCCCCAAAAGACATTCGTTCACCAAGACGGATCTTGCGAAGTACATCAATGTGTGGGAACAGAAGCCGGACACGGTAAGCAAGGGAGCACAGAAGAACTTCGCTGATTTTGCTGGCAACGTTGGAAAGGCCTGGGAACGCAATGCAAATCAGTTCAATGAGATGTACTACCGCGAGCTGATCGCCAAAGCCGTCGTGTTCAAGTCAGTCGAGAAGATCGTTAGCGACGCTCCGTGGTATGAAGGTGGCTATCGGGCGAACATAGTCGCGTATGCCATCTCCAAACTCAGCCACGACCTGGCCGAAATGAACGAGTCAGTCGACTTTGAGAGAGTCTGGAGGCGCCAAGACCTCACACCTGGGCTCCGGGACGCGCTGGCGATGTCATCCGAGGTCGTGAATCAGGTGATCACCACCCCTCCAGTTGGCAGCCGGAACGTCACTGAATGGGCAAAGCAGCAGGCATGCTGGAACAGGGTCAAAGAGCTGGCAATCGAGTGGCCGGAATCCCTCCGACAGGATCTGATGAGCCGGGCTGAGCGCCGGGATCAGGAACGGTCGTCGGTCCGCCAGCAGAAGGTCCTCAACGGAATCGAACTACAGATGGCCGTGGTCCAGGCCGGAGCACAGTTCTGGAGTCAGGTTAGGGAATGGGGAGCCCATGCGGGGCGCCTATCGGAACGGGATCGCGGTGTCCTGGAAGTAGCCATGTCGATTCCATCATCCCTGCCGTCTGAGGCCCAGTGCCGGGTGCTTCTAGAAACCTTGGAGAAGCTGCAGGAAGAGGGTTGTCCTCTTGAATTGGAACTCACTCAGTAGCGGCAGCAATCGACCCGCCGCCGACGCAACAATCGCGCATTCACCGGAATTGATCTACACTCCGGTGAGAGCAAACACCGAGTTCCGATCAAGTTGGTGGCGATGCCAATACCAGTCGTAGACCTTTTCGCCGGTCCAGGAGGACTCGGTGAGGGGTTTTCCGCTTGTCTCGACAACCGAGATTCGAGCCCTTTTCGCGTCGCACTTTCAATCGAGAAGGATGACTCGGCTCACCGAACGCTGGAATTGCGCAGTTTTTTCCGCGAGCTGGATTCTGACGCTCGCGGTGACTATTACCGCTACCTACGGCAGGAGATCGATCAACGCGAGCTTTTCAATCGACATGTCGAGGCCGCGAACGCCGCCGGTCTGGTCTCTTGGAACGCAACGCTAGGCGAAGTTCATCGCACAACTGTTGCAGGACGAATCGAGGCAGCGCTGGACGGAGCGAGCGAATGGGTCCTCCTCGGAGGACCGCCCTGCCAGGTCTATTCACTCGTCGGTCGCTCCCGAATCCGGGGTGAAGACCCTGCGAAATACGCGGCGGACCACCGACATTTCCTCTACAGGGAGTACCTCCAGATACTGGCCGATCACGCTCCCGCGGTGTTCGTCTTTGAGAACGTGAAGGGACTGCTTTCATCAGTCGCAGATGGCCAACGGACAATCGATCTGATACTCCGTGACCTGGCGGATCCTGCAGCAGCTCGACTATCACAGCACGCGCTGAAGCAACCCGAGTATCTACTCACACCCATAACCGACTACTCAGGCCGCGACGCAGATTCGACGGACGCAGGCGATTTCGTCATCAGGGCGGAACGTCACGGAGTCCCCCAAGCTCGCCACAGGCTGATCATCGTTGGGATCAGAAAAGACCTCGCGGCATACGGGTCTGTGAGTGACATACCCGTGCTGAAGGAATTCTCACCGGTGCCCGTGTCCGGAGTGATCGGCGGACTTCCAACGCTGAGGGGATCAGTATCACCCCGGTTCAGGACCGCCGGAACGTGGCAGCAGTGCCTGATGGGCGATGCTGATGCCACTGTGCGATGGAGCGACCTGTCTAGTGAAGGGAACATCGAGCCCGAGGTTTTGAATGCCATTCAGGAAACTCTTGACCAGGTCTTGGACAATGAACTCGGAACGGGATCAGACCTGTACGTGTCCGGTACGTTCTCACCTGAGTCAGAGCACCTTCGCAACTGGATATTCGACAGCAAACTCAACGGTGTGCTGAATCATCACGCTCGGAGTCACATGCCTTCCGATCTTCAGAGGTATCTTTTCGCTGCGTGTTTTGCTCTGATGAAAGATCGAAGCCCAAAGCTCCCTGACTTTCCTCCAGTACTATTGCCTGCCCACCGGAACGCGAAATCGGGCAGCTTCACGGACAGGTTCAGAGTCCAACTGTGGGACCGACCGGCGACAACCATAACTTCTCACATATCAAAGGATGGCCACTACTTCATTCATCCGGACCCACTGCAGTGCCGCTCACTCACAGTTCGAGAAGCAGCACGCCTCCAGACCTTCCCTGACAACTACTACTTCGAGGGGAACAGGACTCAGCAATATGTGCAGGTCGGAAACGCAGTGCCGCCGTTCCTTGCATACCAGATCGCGGAAATAGTCCATCAGATACTCAGTTGGAAGAATCCCGCGGAAGAGAGTCAGCTGCCACTGGCCACCGGCACGTCCGAGCCAGTCCTGCAAAGTGTCTGAAGCGGGCAGATGCCGCAATCCGGTCTGCGCGGGCGGCAAACCTGCATCGCTAGGTCCAGTAGCGCGTAGTTGAAGGCACGGAAGTCGTTTTCCGGTGTGAGATGCTCCAACGCCTCTTCGACCCATTTCTTGCGTCTTGTTTCGCCATCGAACGGCACACCGAGAAACCGACACAGAACACGGACGACGTTGGAATCGACAATCACGGCCCGTGTTTCGCCGTGAAGACTCAACGCCGCGCCCGCTGCATAGGGACCAACACCCGGCAAGTTCTGCAGAGCCGACATATCTCGTGGCAGGCGTCCGCCGTGCTCAGCAATCTCCCTGCAGAGTTCTACAAACAGAGGAATTCTCCAGCTGAGGCCCAGAGGCCCAATGAGATCCCGTGCTCCAGATTCGTCCATATTCCTGAGAGATCGGGCGGTAGGAAAACACGAGTCCAGACACCGGAAAGATGGCGCGACCTGGTCGGCACGGGTCCTCTGGAGCATCACCTCAACGAGCAGACCCTTCCAGAGCGGCAGCTTCTTCCTCCATGGGTAGTGTTGGAAACCGGACGGCCCCCACGCCATCAACCTTTCCCGGAATTCCAGTACCGGCAAGCTGGTGCTGGAGACGGTAAATGAATCCCGACGGCTCGCAATAGCGCGAGTCTCTGAATTCGAACTTTTCCTCATGGGCTGATTCCGGATTGTTTTCTGTCGAGCCACCGTAATTCAGCAATCAAACTGGGCGGCCACGAGCAATATGAAGCATTCGCTATTATTCGTTCAGTCTTCTACACCGAGCAACCAGACATGCCATGACTCCCAACGCATACTTGGCAAGCGTGCTCAGCAAATATGCCCTGCCCGCTGACCATTTTCATCAGGTGGAAATGGTCAGCGGCGACCTCCAGCCACATATACAGAGGTGGGCCGGGCAAGGGTTGCTCGGAATCAATCGTTCTGGCTCGTTTGCGAAGGGAACCACCATTCGCGGAGGGACGGATCTTGACCTCTTCGTTTCCATTAGATCTGGTCGGAGCCGCCCGCTGGCTCAGATTTACGGATCCCTGTATCGAGCTCTGCAACAGGCCCAGCTTGCTCCCCGACGCCAGGACGTTTCCATCGGGCTCACGATTCGAGGTTTGAAGGTTGACGTCGTTCCTGCAAGGAAACACTCCGGGCAGTCTGGAGACCATAGTCTGTATCGGCAGCGTACAAAAACCTGGACACGCACCAACATAGACCGACATATAAGCATCGTCAAAGGGTCCGGGCTTCAGCGAGAGATTCGAGCTCTCAAGGTTTGGCGACGACTGCACGGTCTGGAGTTTCCGTCTATCTATCTAGAGCTGGTTGTCCTTGAGGCCATGAAGGGTCGAAGACGGACCGGGGTCGCCGAGCACCTCGGTCACCTCTGGAACTGGATCGCCACGGAAATCGCGAGGCACCGCATTGTCGATCCGGCGAACAGTGCGAACATAATCTCGAACGACCTGAACAATCAAGAGAGGTCCGACATCGCCGCGAGAGCCACATGGTCACTAACTCGCAGCACCTGGAACGAGGTGTTGTGGTGAGTCCAATCGAAACCGGAGGTTCAGGTCCGACTCTCACGAGTCTGTTCCGTACCAAGCAGACCGAGATGCTTACGGTTCTCCGGGGTGTAGGTGAGACCTTCGACCAGCCCGTTGTGAAAGGATCGGCAACGGAAGAGAACTGGCGTTCGTTCCTTCGCGCCTACCTGCCGGTACGCTACCAGGTTGATTCTGGAATTGTGATGGACTCGACCGGAGGACTGAGCGATCAGATTGACCTTTTGATCCTTGACCGGCAATACTCACCGCTTCTATTTGAATCCGGAGGCCAGAAATACATTCCGGCCGAGAGCGTCTACGCCGCGATGGAAGTCAAGCAGCAGGTGACTCGCAGGGACGTGGAGTACGCAGCAGACAAGATCGCTTCAGTTCGTCGCCTGCACCGGTCAAGCGTCCCGATAGTGCACGCCGGAGGTGCTTACGATCCAAGGCCACCACTCCGAATTATCGGCGGGTTGATGGCCACCAGATCATCCTGGGATCCGCCATTTGGCGAGCCGTTCGAATCCTCGCTGGAATCGTCAGATACCGACAGCCATCTCGATCTGGTATGTGCACTGTCACACGGGACGGTTTCCGTCGAGTACAGCAATGATGGAAGACCTGCCATCCAATTTTTCGCTCCGGAGCTGTCGCTCGTTTCTTTGCTTTTCGGCCTGCTTGAAATACTCCAGGGCCTCGGCACTGTGCCTGCGATCGACTACTCAAAATACATGACAGGTGCAGAATGAACGGGACGTACAGACAGATCATCGACTGGGTGTTGCAGAACCGCGGTATGAGAGTTGAGACTTGTCACATTGCGCACGCAAAGGAGCTGAGCAATATCCCGGTAAACAGGGCCTGGAATCGAGGAACTCGACGCCGTGCGAAGCCTTGCCCGTCTAACAAGTTGCCCGTCATTCAGGAGGCTTTTCGCCACTTTGGATGGAATCCTCAGGAATCGGATTAGGCTGAGGCATGATTCAACACAAAGAACGATGCGGCATGACATTAATCTAGCAGTCACTGGCAACTCTGGGATCAGGTGTCCCGTGGTACATGCCACGGCACCTGACTACGTCAACAGGCCGATTCACTCCCTCTTCGGCTCCAACGTAACCTCGTCGCCGACTTACCCGGTATTGAACAGCTTGTAACCCCGTTTGCTCGCGGTCGATTTCCCGTAGTAGTTCATTGGCACGCGGAAGAGTTCTGTTAGGCGCATCAACACCTGCCGGATCACGTCTCCTTTCATCGAAGTCGCTTCACTACCGAACATCAAGTAGTAGAAGGCGGCCACATTATGGCAGCATCGTCAAAACCAACTTCTCCGTCGGGCCCGGCGATAGACCTACAATCCGAATCCTTTAGCACGGTCGATGCCATCAGGCTGTTTGTCGCCAAACATGTCGAAAGAAATAGGCGCTTCCCTCCCAGATGAGGTGTCGCAATTGCTCCGAAATCTTGAATCGTGATTCCTTCACGAGCCAGTTCAAGCTCGCGTGCGCCTCCGTGGCATGAAATGTGTAAGTACCGGTAGTGGGATTTGCCGAATGAACGAAGGGCATCGCTCAGGCCGCCGATATCTTCAACATACTTGTATCGGGGGAACCGACCGCCAAGTTGAAGCATGCGCTTGATCACGATTCCCTCTCTCAGATTTGATCGAACATCTTCCGGGGGAAGGGATTCAACGATGTAGACTTCCGGAACCGTAGCGATCGAAGGATTCTTACCATTCTTCAATCTATTTCCTGAAACAGTCATCGCAAGGTGACTCCAAAGACAACTGGTGGCGTGCAAACCGGGCGACGGTCAACAGGATCGCGCCGACCCGGCATTTGGTGAAACAGGCGATCCTCCATGGCGTAAGTACAACCACTAACAATGGATGATCGACTTGACCGGGTGACTCAGGCCCTGGCCTCTCCCCGCTTGATGAGAGAGCTCTCAAACGTGCTCGACCGGCTAGCTAGTGATGATGTGTCCCGTCTGAACGAAATACTCAGTTCAATAACAGAGATCCAATACTGGGATTCTCTGAGGAAACAAGCCATAGCAGAACTCGGGAAACGACGACTATTCGGAGTCACGTCCGGCGTACCTGGAGAGCCTCCATACTCGATCACGTTCTGCTGGTGCGATCTATCGAGTCATTCGGACACATTCGTTAGGGGCACAATCGCCCATGAATTCGGACATGCTGTCACGCTAGCCGACAATGAAGCCGGCAATAATCCTTGCGGGTCAGCTGACATGAAGGCGAATTCTTGGGGATTCACGGCCGAGATCCAAGAGCAGTATGGGTGTCGTGATGAGTGTCTCCACAAATGATCCGTGAATACATTTTCACTGAGAATCACAAATCGGTGCCGGCAAGAATACGAGGACCGACCTTGCTTCACTCAAGTGTTAACTACAAGCGCGGCAGCGTACCTACTAAATACGGCGTGAGGATTAGGTTGTCCTCCCCGAGTTGACTCGGGTACGAGTATGTGAACTGGACTTGGTTCCCGTCTTTTGGAGGTGGCCAGCCACAGAGTCGAAGCTGCATGGTAGGAGTACGGCAGTAAGCACTCACGCGTTGCACCCGCAACCGGCTGCAGCCGATCCGCACTGGGGCAACAAATAGGTAGAGCCATAACTGCCGGATGAAACCCGGAGACTAACCCTCTACCTAGTGTGAGTATGGCAGAGGTCAGAACTGCGTTGTCGGCACCACGGAGATCAGCCATCACTCGCGTGTATTTTCGCTGAACAGTCCCGGTGCACACTCACGTATACACCGAACCTGCCAAGAACCGACAATCCCCACCAGCTTCACACCGTAAGGCCCAGCAGCACGGACAACATCGCCAGCCCCACGCCAGTGACCATGAACGCTCCAAATCGCCATTGCGCACGCGCAAGGCACAACGCCTTCTGAGTTGAACGTGCCCTATTGAAATCACGTGCGGCCAGTAGATCTGCGACCGCCTGTTTCTTCATTTCAATCGATTTGGCACTTTGGTATCGGCTGACAAGCTCGGTCGTAGGGTAGGCAGCACCACTGACACGTAGACCTTTCCACACGTATCGTATGCCCTCCAAGAACGTGGCTCCGACCATGACGAAGAGTCCAGCAATCACTGCGCGCCTCCAGTCTGACCAATCCGAACTGAGATCCAACAGGAATCCAGTCGAGGCTATGAGTACGGTCGTGGCAATCCCCGAGAATCCAAGCAATGTTGTCAACTTACCTTCGATTGCGGTCTCGCGTGCCCCTTCACTTTCGTAGAACCACCGAGCTAATGTCAGGGATTGATCGATCACCTCCGTATCCTGACTCGTCAATGCCTGCAAGATTTCGTCAGAAGCTCGTGCCATGCCTAATGGTCCTGTTAGTGGATCTACTCGGTCGCCTTGATCAACTCGTTGACGAAGGCCGCTGCATACGATTCGCCAGTCTTCAGCTGCAACCACCCCCACTGCCCATTGGGGTTCAAGTCCAAGAAAGCGAAATTACTATCTTGGTTCTCAATCAAATCGATGGAAGAGAATTTCAGGTCAAACGCACGAACCATTTGAAAACAAGATTTGATGATACTGTCAGGCAATTTTGCCGGGGTGATGGTTAGTTTTCCCGACCCGGCACGCCGCCAATCAACAACAGCGTCCGGATGTTGCAGAGAATCTATCCTCGCAACAAAGACAGATCTTCCTATTATTGTCACTCTGTAATCAGCCTTCTTGTGGATGAAGCCCTGATAGATGCTTGGCGTTGCAGCGACTTCGTTCCGGGTCACTTGCTCTGAGTTGTCAAGCTTCACAGCGAAAACCGCTGCGTGATAGTGATCAGACTGTATGCGGCCGTGGGAAACTGACTTTGCTATTATTTCATCTCGATTGTTGCGAAATAATTGAAGCCTCTCTAGATCATTAGTCACCAACGTGGCCGGTACTAAAAACCCCAATTGTTTCGCGACTTGAATTTGAAGGGGTTTATGTTCCGCTTTACGGATGGATGATGGTCTGCTGATCCATACTCCTTGCATACACTCCCATAGTCCCTCAAGTGTGGATACCGCCTCTCGATCCGCGAAGCTGGCCGCGTCTCGGATGACATGCGACGTGTCGGGCTCACCAGGGCGCCGGTACAACACACCGGTCACCTCTCCAAGATTGTACGATCCCGATGATGTACTAAGGATTCCCTCAACACCGTCGATCGTCGGCGAGTAGTGCACCCGTGCAGCAGTGGCGAATTCCTCGGTGTTGAATCGAAAAAAGTCTACCCTTCGGCGTCGTAGCTCCCGGACCACCAGATCGGTCGTGATGTCTGACTTGTTAGTTACTATCAGTATCCGTGGAAAACGTTCAGTTGCCATGAGTCGCAGTATTACCGGTTCTGCAACGGCGATCTGGTTGTGGCTACTTGCACGCTACTAGTCCTCATCACCTGGGCCCTCAATCTTGATGGACGTGTCTGTGCCCATCAAGGCATATTTGTCGCTCTCATCCACACCAAACTCCCAGCATTGCTTTTCTTCTGAATAGTGGCCCGGCATGTCGAGTTGTTCAACGGGCTCTGAAAATCGGAAGAGCAACGGTTTGATTTCAGAGGTGATCGAATCATTCGGATTCTGCAACTGACTCCTCCTTCGCATGATTAACGTGTACCAGCGGCGATTGGCCAAATCGACGGTTGAGAGCTCGGTCGTAACGTCCGGCGTTCTACTGTCTTGGCCGTGGTATCTCCCAGTAGTTTATGCGTCCTTTCCGAGAAGCGGAGTCGTGCGCCTTGGACACTCCCGTCGCATCCTTGTCATGTTGCACCGCCTGGTGAGGTGGATCTTGTCCCAAGGTCGGTGGATTGGAGGGGCGATTGACCGACAGCCGGGACTTGGAGTTTTCTGAGATTTTGGTGCCAATGCGTCGTTTCCTTGCTCTGATGACCCATTGTTCGGTGTTCATCCGGGAGTTCGACTCTCGCCAGTCTCCACCATGAACACAGAGTTGCACGCGACTGCCGGTCGCGATCACCAGATCTGGCTGCTGACCTTCAAGTGAAGGATCCCAACAACGCGGCGAATTACGGGGGTTATGATCTTAGTCCTCCCGCTCAATACTTCTTTCCAGGTCATCAATCGCCTCTCTAAGCCAAGCGATTACTCTCGGTTCAGTCTCCTCAGCAGATCTAGGATCTCTTGATACGGATAAGCCGGTTTGAGGTGTTCTGAACACCTGCGCTACCTGAACTCCAACTCGATTCTTCCATCCCGCCATATGTAGGCCGCTTTCAGGATCGTCTGAAGAATGGCTTTCGGCGTTTCAAGCGTCTCGAAAGACTCCACGAACGACTTGATCTGCGAGGGCAGGGTGGAAGCAGAAGCCTTAGCCGACTTCCGCTTCCTCTAGCTCCAGCCGAAGCTCCGCCAGCCGTGACTCTGTCTGCACACTGTCATTCCGCTGAGGCGTGTTCGTCTTGGCGAACTCCTCCTCGTTGAGCAGACCCTTCTTCAGATACTTCAGATTCTTCTGAAAGTCCCTGTCCAGGGAAGCTAGCTTCCTCTCAAGCCCCTTCAGTTCCTTCTTTCTCTGTCTAGACCTCGATGAGTCGCTCTCTGCCAGTAACTCCTTCACACGCTTCGGATCGCTGAACTGGCTCAGGTATTCAAGAACCGCAGCCTCCAGCTTTCTTGCTGCATGCCCGTTGTAGTAACCACGGACTGCCAGCGCCTTGTTGACGTTCGAACAGACATAGCTCCTGTATCGCCGTCCCTTGTAGGCAGAACCTGACTTTCCAACCAACGGCCCGCCGCAGTGACCACACCGAGCAATGCTCGATAGTCTTGTGCACCGACTCTCGAGGCACACCCTTCCTTCACTCGCTGTGCGGATCTGACTCGGCGAACCCCTCGGTTGGAACTAGACAGCTCATCCGTTACGAGCTTAATAAACCGCGCTTCTGGTCTCTCGGCGGTCTGACGAGCGACCGACGTCGCAGTTTTCAGTCAGCCGATCGGCGAACAATTCGTTCTCTGTCGTGCCTAGCCGAGCCTCTGACTTGATCAAAAAGTTCGCTCTGCAACGACATGATCTTCTCAAGGATAGTCAATATCACGATTAAGTCTTGCGTGTGGTCGATTCGGCTCTGGTGATATCTCATCTCTGACCCAAGAGAAGCCGCAGAGAACGAACGGTACGCCAGACGGTCTAGTTCGATCCTCTTCATGAGTATCGCTATGTATTCATGTATCGCGCTAGCAGGTTCCGAGCCCGACACAGGCGACTTCCTTTGCCTAGATGTATTGGCGAGAACATGTGGCAACTCGTCCGCCTGAGTGCTGTGCATTCTGAACGAAACCACTGACACATCTACAACATAGCTTGAGCTCGCATATCACTTCGTCTATCTCGGGATAGCCACCCTGCCAGTTTTTTCTGGCTGAGTGAACATCCAAACCTGGCAGGTCGTCCATAGCGGATGAAACTGTCTTCGATTAGGTTCGGGCCGCAGGGATCACTTCCCAAGCAAACGACCTACATAAGGAGTATGTCGATGACTTCTGTTCTCGAGCGTGACGCCGTAACGTCTTTCGCCGATGCGATGGCAAAGGACGAAAAGACGGAAGAAATACGAGGGAAAATCGCACTTCTGGGGTTCGATTCTCATGAATGCGACCAAATCGTCGAGCAACTTGAGCAGCACGTCCAGGTACTTGGCTCAGACGGTCGCCCAATTGGAGAGGTCCCTCGGATCATCAGGAACGGCTGGCACGGCTGATAGATCGTTCGACTATTGGAGCGACACATGCTCGCGGCCGAAGCCAACGAACTAGTTAGAAGCCAGCTGTCTGGATTCATCACGACAGTTGGGCTACCAACCGATCTGAAAAGAAGGGTGGTGGCTCAACTGTCGAAGCCACCGCGACTATTGAATCCTGATGCATGGGACCCGCTGGCTGTTCTGCCCATGCTCACTTTCCACTCCTCGAAAGGTGGATCAGTGGAGGATGCGGCTCACCTAGGCGTCGCTATGGAGTGTTTTCTAGCTGCCGGTGACGCTCTCGACGATCTTCAGGACGACGACGATCCTTCTGTCGTCGATGCGCTAAGCGCGGCTCCTGTGGCAGAGTTGATAACGGCGTTGATCGTCCTCTCCAATACCGCACTCTCAGTCAACGGACCTTCAGCAATTCCCGACTCACGCAGGCTCGCCGCTGTATCTGAGTTCAGTCGATTCCAACTGATGGCAATGTCCGGTCAGCACGACGACAACCGCATAATCGATCCAGCGAACAGATCGGTGGCTTCGGCACTCGCCATAAGCGAACAAAAATCTGGCTCGATTGGTGAACTTGCCGCCAGACTGGGTGCCGTATCAGCAACTGAAGATGCTTCAGTGATCGATCTCCACGCTAGATTTGGGCGAGCACTGGGCCTGTGCATGCAGGTCGCGAACGACATTGAGGGCGCATGGCCTTGTGGACCGGAAAGTACAGACCGGGCACTGAGCAAAAACACACTGCCACTGGCTTTTGAGAGCCAGTACATGAGTCAGAAGTTTGAAGATAACTCTGGTACGTCGAGTGGATCCAGGCAACCACTCCCGTACATCTTCTCTATCGCTGTCGCTTTAGCCGCAAAACAAAAGGCAGCGAGGCTCGCTGACCAGATCACGAATATCAATCGAGATTCGACCGTCGCGGAGATGTTGCGTTGACGAATCAGACTTTCTACACTGTCGCCCTACCTGCAGAAGCGGTTGGGATCACGCGCGTAGCATCGATCGTAGTTCCGAATGAGGCGAAACGCCCCGACTTTCGTCATCCTGCTCCTTGTGGCTACCGTGCTACTTGCATCAGCTACGGGCATATCCGACTTCGTCGCAAGTCATCGCTTGGGATTCGAGTTTGACCCCATTGGCGATGAGTTCGTTCTGACCGCGGTTCATCCAGGTAGCTATGCCTGGGAAGCAGGAGCGCGTCCTGGCGATCTGTTGATTTCAATAGATGGCGTTCCCGTTGAGATCGATAATGGACACAAGTCAGATGTGGGCCGCTCATTCGTAGCTCGCATGGCGAACTCGGGAGCATTGATTGAGCATGACAACTCAGGTGGATCTATCAAACCGAGTCTCGCGGCGGGAATGTTTCTATCGGCAGTCGCCTTTGCTCTTTCGGGATTGGCTGTGGCTACCAGACAGTCATTGCGACCGGAACGTTTCTGGTACGCAGCATTTTCTTTCCTTGTAGCTGGTTTGATGATACTGGGGCCTGCAGCATCATCAAACCAGATCCGGTCTCTAGTGTTCACCGGGTACCTCTTGCAGTTCCTACCCGTCGCTTTTGTCGGCTTCGCCCTGACGCTCGGATCTCAAGACCTAGTGATGGGTCGCCGAAAAATCATACTAGCCTTGCTAGGAGTGATCGCTGTTTCTCTGAATGCCTTGTGGACGCTGGTCAACACCAGTCTCCCAGAGCTATTCGAACTCGCAATTCAGGCAGATCAGATTTTCCTCGCGGCAGGATTCCTGGGTGGCCTGGGAATACTTGCTACGCGGTGGTTTACCAGTCAATCCGCAGTGCTACGCGAGCAGCTACGCATCATGACGCTCGGTCTGTTCGTAGCAGTCATGCCGTTCGCGCTGTTAGTTTCTTTGTCTGCCTCTTTCGGCAGAGGCGAAATCGTCAGTGCTGAAGTACTTGCTCTCGCTGCATTGATAATCCCTTTTGTTACAACGTTCGCAATACTCCGCCATGAAATGATGGGAATACGGCGTTTTATTCATCGGGGTTTCGCCTATATAATAGTATCGATTACAATTGTCGGCTTTATGTTATTGGTGCTTCCTTTAGCGCAGATACTCGGTATACTAGACGAAGTGGGCACAAGTTCATACATACTGATCATAATTACTACCACTATCATAGCGCCTCTTGTACCAGCGGTAAGATCAGTTGCATTCTCTTTCACAGACAAGTTGCTCTATCGCGATTTTGACAGTCACACTGACCTGGTACTGGGAATATCAACAGCGGCAGCCCTGGCAGAAAGTATATCGGAGATTCGAGATCAGGTCGGAGGTTCGCTGTATCGTTCTCTCGGTGCGAGATCGGTGAGCTTCATTACATTAAACCATAGTCAAGCAACCAGAGATTCTATCGCCGGAGAAAGCGATGATTCAATGGCGAAAGATACAAGCCAGTTAGTCTCAATAGCCGAGTTCGACGTCGGTAAATGCATTCTAATCAGTGCGTACCCAGAAGATGGTAATGCACTTATAAGTGTGGTTGCACGAAGCCAAAATCCAGATGAGACGATGCTTTTATTTCTTGGACCCAAGAAAAATGGAGAGTCGTATACCGCAGCAGATCGCGCAGCGTTTGAGACTTCTTCGAACACACTTGCATCCGCGCTCGCTCGATTGATTCTCCTGGATCAACTGAGGTACCAAGCACGCGAACTAACTATCAAGACGTCTGAGTTGAGACAGACGACGTCATTGATTATCGACGTCGGTGAACGAGAGAAACGAGCAGCTGCTGAGTTCATTCATGATGGACCGTTACAGAAGGTCGCACACGTGCTTTCAGAAGGCTGGCGTTTCGGGATGCCCAACGAATACACCCAAACGCTGCGCAATGCCGTAGAAGAGCTACGCGGCAGCAGTGCCTCCTTAAGTCCTATCGAGCTCACACATTTGGGGTTGGTCGATTCGCTTCGTGCTATGGCGAGACGAACTGAGACAGAGTCAGATTTGCAAGTATCTTTGACGGTTAGAGGTCTTCAGCCCGATCGAGATTATGAAGAAGAATATGAGTTAATCATCTATAGGATTGTCCAAGAGGCACTCAACAATGCTAAGAAGCATTCCAAGGCCAAGCGAGTTGAAATCACACTCTGCTCTCATGCAAATGGCACCACAGTGTGTATTAGCGATGATGGAATAGGGTTTTCTGGCACAGGCTACGATCAGGAGTCGAGCCGTGGACTTGGGCTACGACTGATCGAACTCAAAGCTAAGCAGAACGGTGGTTACCTAGAAATCAGAGATACTGAGGCCAGAGGAGGAGCACTGATCAAGGTCGTTTTGCCACCAAGTGCTGAATATCAGCGAGTCGATACGTCCGATCGTCACGGAGATGAATTTGTTTCGAGTGCTACTAGCTGACGACCACCCGATGACTAGGGACGGGCTCAAGCGAGCTTTATCCGAGCTTGGCCACTTTGAGATAGTTGGAGAAACAGGACGGGTCGCCGACATACTCGAGTCATGCAGAAGGTATACACCGGATCTGGTTGTACTAGATATTCAGTTGGCTGACGCACGCAATGGCCTTGATCTGGTTAGGCCGATCCAAGAGATATCTCATTCGACTCGAATCGCAGTGTTTACTAACTATGGAGCGGAGCCTTACGTGGCCAAAGCATGCGGACTGAGAGTGAACGGGTACCTGACTAAGGATTTGCCATCGGTTGCCGTAGCCAACGCATTGTTATCGATCTGTCACGGGTGTAACAGCTATTCGGAAGCTGCGTCGCGCTGGATGACCGACTGGATCCGTACACCAGGGGTAACTGAACTTGACTCAGAGGCGCTCACACCCGGCGAAAAGGATGTTATCCGCCTCCTTCCCAGCGGCCTTTCTAATGAGCAAATCGCCATGGAACTTCAAATATCAGATAGCGCTGTGAGAGCTCGGTTAACCACTGTTTACGGCAAGCTCGGAGCCAGCAACCGGACTCAGGCAGTCGTCAGCGCGGTACAGCGAGGCCTATTCGTTATCGAGCCGGAGAACTGATGCCGCTAAGAGTTTCCGTGGCACTCACGCTTAGTTGTTCCGTCAGACTTCGCCCCTAGACTAGTGCGATTCCCACTCTTCTATGGCGCATTAGCTATCCCGAATCGTGCAGAAAATCTTTGCACAACATAGATGATTGTGACGGGCTCGTCTTGAATCACTGAGAGTGCGGAGCGGTGTGCCTTCTGATCTCCTCCCAGCCTCTGCACCCCCGCTATATGGCACACACTGAAGCGAAGACTACGTCCGAGACCTAGCTTGTGAAATCCACTTCCTCAGGTGACCAGAAAACAAGACTGCATTCATATCAGCGATGGAAGACGCCTGCCTGAGCGGCACCGATGCCTCAATCACTGACAGTGTTTCTGGAGATGACTTAGGCAAGCCATCGTTCGATACCGATGGCATCAAGAAGGACGTCATCCTGCATGCGATCCGAGCTACGGCGACCTATCCGAGACTAGCGTCCATGTAGTCATAGCGGTTTATCTAGGAATCAGTGGCGAATCAGTTATCGCGGAGTAGCGGATCCTCTATTGCTGATACTCGCGAACTTGGCCTAAGTTCTGGCCTCATAAATCTCGGCTAGAAAAAGTCTCGCTCTACAGATTAGTTTGATTCTTGGATTCGTCGTAAAGGGAGAGCAGTTAGATGTTCAAGCGGATTTCGAGGTCACTTGTATTCGTTTTGGGGCTAACACTACTCCTGAGCATCGCAGTCAATGCTCAAAGTGCTCACGAAGCCGGATCTGCTGCCCCGGAAGTTGGCAGACCAATTGATCAGCCTAAGTCTTTACCTGATCCTGTCGTGGGTGACTTTGTCGCGGGTCATACCACCAAAATATCTTTAGCTGATAACTCCCTTGAACTCGTCCTTCCACCGGATCTAGTCACAAAAGACCTTGAGGTCTCAATTGTTCCACAGCCTGCCCGCGGGAGTGGAAGCGGAGGGAAGCTTCTGGCTGTCTGGGATCTTACTGCACGTGACAAAGCAGAGCACACTCGTGTTACTCAGTTCGCCGCACCTGTGACACTGAATGCCACGTTCGATCCTGATGATCTTGGCGGGATGATGTGGCAGTCCATCACGATTGTCTGGTACGACCCCGAAACTCAAGCCTGGGTCCCTCTAGAAACCGAACGGGATCTTGCCAACCATCGAGTGAGTGCGAAGACCGACCACTTCAGCATCTTTGGGATGAGCGCGACATCTGCGTTTTCGCTAGCAGGGCAGGTGCTGGATTTCCAGGTCAACTTGAACTCCGGTGCCTCTACTTACAGGTATCCGATTCAATTGCCTCCGGGGAGGGGCGGTTTTCAACCTCTCGATCTCTCTCTCAACTACAACAGTGTTTCCGTCGATGAAATGAAGAGCAAACGGGACACCGGGTCTTGGGTGGGCCTGGGTTGGTCCCTGGATCTGCCCCATATTTTCTTCAATGACGAAACAGACGAGTACTTCTTAGTCCTTGGTGGCGTTTCAACTCGGCTCCGGCCTGATACAGGTACGCAATGGTTCACTGAACAGGATCAGGGCCTGCGTGTTGACCAGATCGATACTTCAGGAGACATATCGTGGGAGGTTAGAAACCCGAGCGGGGTTCTTTATACGTTCGATACTGAGAGAGACTACTGGGCTGGCCCTTGCACCGGTAGTTCCGTGACTTATCGCTGGGATCTAGACTCAGCTCAGGATCCCTGGGGTAATACGATAGAGGTCGATTGGAACCAGTACTTGCTCGATCACTCGGAGGGTAGTTGCCAGACAGTTCGCTCGGCCTATCCAAATACGATCAAGGCGAAAGACGGTGCGTCAGTTCTGTGGTCGGTCGATTTCGAGTACAGGGCGACGACCGACACCGCCTACGCGACGAGCGCGTACTCTGGAACGGGCAGTAAAGTTCGCAAGGACACGCCGGCCAACATCACGGGCTATCCGGAGCCCTACATCGTCCAGAACAGGATCTTGGACGCGATTTCGATCAAGGAAGGCACGACCAACCTTGCGCGGAAGTACGTCTTTGATACCTATACGACCGCATCCTCTCTT
>JANQIZ010000014.1 GCA_028281895.1 Dehalococcoidia bacterium | reverse complement strand
AAGCCTTCAAGGTGTCACCGGCAGACATTGAGGCAATGGCCAGTGCCATGATCGAGTCGCTGGAGATGACAGACGAAGAGCGTGCGCACAGGTTCGATTCAGTGGCTTCTGATTAATGACGAACCGGCAGACTAGTCTGCGTCGCTCGGCAGCCGGGTCTCGTCAGAGCCATCATTCCGCATCTGCTGCTGCGCTGCCTGTGCCGCCAGCGCCATCTCCGCCAGCATGGCCTCGCGCTGCTCAGGCGTCAGCTCACCCGGCTCCACGAAATCGTCAGGCGACACCTCTGGCTCCGGCTCGGATAGTCCGGCTGGCTGAGCGCTCGCCGCTTCCTCGACAGCCGACGCGGCAGACAGTCCAGACAGCTGTGGCTGATCAACGCCCCAGTAGAGCGTCTGGTGTGGGAACGGAATCTCGATCCCCTCTTCGTCGAAGCGCTCTTTCACCCGCCTGCGCAGCCATCCAGTCAGCTCCCACTGCGTCAGCGGCTTGCAAACGCCGAGCATCCGTATCGTCAGCTCAGACGGACCAAACGCGTTCAGTCGCAGAACCTTTGGCGGGTCGATGACCTTCAGGCCGAGTTCCGGGTGGTTTGCAAGCTCCATGCCCAGCTCATCCAGGATCGGGAAAACCCTGTCCAGGTCTTCCTTGTACGCCACGCCCACATCAAGCACGATCCTCGACCAGTACTTCGTGAAGTTGGTCGTCGTCGAGATCTCGCCATGCGGGATCGTGTGCACCTTTCCATTCAGGTCTCGCAGCACCGTGCGGCGCAGGTTGATCGACTCCACCATTCCCGCGATGCCTGCGATCTCCACCACATCGCCCTGCCGGTACTGGTTCTCCAGCAGAATCAGCGTTCCCGTGATCACATCACGAACAAGGTGCTGGGCTCCGAAGCCGATGGCGATTCCTGCGATGCCAACTCCGCCGAGGACCGGTCCCACAGGCACGCCAAGCTCGGTCAGAACCGTGAACACAACAACTACAACGATGATCACATCGGCCGCGGCCACGAATACCGCGCCAAGGGTCTCAGCCCGCTTGCGAGACGCCTCTGCCGCATCGGCGGCATCCCTGCTGTCCCGGATCAACCGCAGCATCAGCGGAGGGATCAGTCGGCGGGTCAGCTTCAAAGCGACCCATGCCATCACGACCACAACGACGATCGTCACGCCGCCTGTCAGCAGCCAGCGAGCGGCGTCGGTGCCCAGGTCCTGGAAGAAATCGATCGCCGGATCGACATCATTGCCGAGCACGACCATGACGCCAATGACGGCCGCAGTGCCGATCACAGCCGCGGGGATAGCCGACGAGATCAGCCTGTTGATGCCTGCCGCTGCGCTATCAGAGCCGATCTCGACATCGTCCGCGCCAGCCACACGGCGCTCGGCATCGATCAGTCGAGAGCTGATATAGCGGCGCACGATGTACCACGTGAGGATGGCGCCAAGGACGATCAGCAGCGCCCACAGGCCGCGGTCAGCCAGCCAGGCGAGAAACGTGCCATCATCCGGGTTGTTGAACAGGTCTCGAAGGAAGTTATCGTTCACGGCATGAGAGTATATCGCCGCGGGAGCGATTTCCCTGCCGCCAAGCGCGAAGGCCTAGCTTTCGCCGCTGTTCTGCCACAGAGTCACGAACGACCCCGGCTCGCCCTTGATCAGGTTCGCCATCTCCTGCGTCCGCACCAGATCCTCGGCCTCGCGCTCCTCTGAGATCAGCCGCGCGAGCTCGTTCTGCAGCCTGTTCATCTGAGTATCGGAAAGCGAACGGCCAAACAGATCGTCCATAGCGGCCTCAAGCTGATCGGGGTCTATCGACAGCAGGCCGCGGGCGAAGAACAGCACGCCGATGCCGGATTCGACCTGCGCGGAAACTATCCCCGCAGCGTGGTTCAGGTTCTTGACGATCCGCTTCATCGACTCAGCGCGGACCAGCGACTCCACTTCTTGCGGCAGGCCCATCATGTCGAGGAGGCCAGTGCCGTCACGTCGCAGAAGACTCGAAAAGCCAAGCTCTACGGAGCCTCGGAAATCGTCGGTGAAAACGTCATCGAACGACATCACGTGAACGGCGGCGCCATCCGGCAGAGCGCTGCGAGTGTCGATGGCCACGAACTCGCCAAGGTGAGGGAAGAGGCACAGCGTGATGCTTGCCTCCCCCTTGTTGCCCGATTCGAACATGCTTCTCCGGGTCGCCGCGCTGCCGAGACAGAGCGACTAAAGCTGATGGG
>JANQIZ010000090.1 GCA_028281895.1 Dehalococcoidia bacterium | reverse complement strand
GGCGAGCAGGTTCGCTCACTCGTTAAGGGAGACTCGACGATTAGTCCGCAGGCGGAGACGTTGCTGTTTGCTGCCGCCCGCGCTCAACTGGTCAAAGAGGTGTTGCGGCCTGCGCTCAGACGAAAGTCGGTTGTGATCATCGATAGATTCTCCGACTCGACAGTCGCTTACCAGGGCTATGGCCGTGGCATGGATCTGGACTGGATCGATTCACTCAATCACTTTGCTTCGAGCGGACAGGTTCCTGACCTAACCGTGCTGCTTGATGCGGATCCTGAGCAGATTCTCGAACGCGTTGAGACACAGCCCGATCTACTGGACTCAGGCCGGCAGATGCGAGTGCAGCGTGAAGGAGACGAGGCTAACCAGCGAAAGTTCGAAAGCCAGCCACTCGAGTTCCATCAGAAGGTCCGCCAGGGCTACCAGGAGCTATCGAAAGACGGCGGACGCTGGTGCATCGTTCGCGCTGACCAGGCTCAGCATCGCGTCGCTGACGCCATCTGGAAGCGTGTTCGTCCACTCCTGATCGAGCGAGGCGTTTCCGCGGACCTCCTGACTCGCAAGCAGGGCGCGCCAGCGGAATGACGAACCGGGAGGTTCTGTTCTCCGTTCGCCCCGCGATCCCCGCAGACACAGCCATCATTACAAGTTTCGTCAGGCAGCTCGCTGAGTTCGAGCGCGAGCCGCTTGAGAATGTTCTGCTGACCGAAGCCGATGTCCTGGAGCATGGCTTTGGCCAGAATCCCAGGTTCGAGGTGATGATCGCTGAACATGTCGGAGAGCCTGTCGGCATGGCTCTCTTTTTCGAGACCTACTCAACCTGGGCAGCGCGGCCTGGCATCTGGATCGAAGAGCTGTTCGTCGTTGAGGAGTTCCGCGGACAGGGCGCTGGAAAGCTGCTTGTCGACGCCGTAGTCAAACTGGCGAACGAGCGAGGCTGTGGCCGCGTCGAACTGGCTGTGCTGGACTGGAACCCTGCGAGAGATTTTTATGCTCGCCAGGGATTTTTCGAGCTTGAATCGTGGCGGACGTATCGACTTGAGCTGTGACAGCGTTGCGGCTGCTACCCAAGCCCCAGGTCTTCATAGATCGCGGTCGTCGCGGCCCTGAGCCGCCGATCGTGGCGAGGCTCGCCAGGCATGCCGTTGAAAACACACGCGACGATCAACTCGTTCGCCGGGTCGACGAACGCCGTTGATGACTCCCTGCCTCCGTGCCCGAATGTCAAATCTGAAGCGTGCCGTCCGTAGCCGTATGGCGCGGCCGGTCCATAGCGCTTGTTGTCCAGCAGCACGCCGAGACCCCAGTCCATGACCTGGCCGAAGGTCTCGTCCAGCATCCCGACCCGATGGCGACTGCCAATATCTCGCGCTGAGTCCGAGTCAAGGACCACTGCTCCGTTAAGCTCACCTTCGCCAAGCAGCATTCGATAGAGCCTCACCATGTCGGACGCTGTGCTCATAAGGCCGTCAGGCGGCCTCGGAAAGCTCGTTGCGAACGGCACAGGGTATCTCGTGCCCTCTGCTGATCTGGAGCCGCCTGTGACGTACATGGGCGACACGCTTTCCGGAGCAGTTGAGTCGCTGTTTGCGAGCGGGGTGAATGTAGACGAGCGCATAGCCAGAGGCTCGAACACGTTTTCCTGCACGTACTGGTCATACGAAGAGCCGGAGAGCAGGTGGACCAGCTCGCCCAGAGCCTGCCACGTGCCGAAAGGGTGATACGCAGCTCGCTTGCCGGGAACCCAGCCGTCTTCGACCGACGCGTTTGTGATGATCTCCAGCGCAGTTCCATGGTCTGGCTCAGTTCGAGCAGCATCGGCAGTGCGCAAGCCGGCGGTGTGAGTGAGTATGTGCCGCGTAGTGATCTCGTCTTTGCCATAGCTGCCGAACAGAGGCCAGTATTCAGCGACCGGCACATCGAGATCAAGCAGACTTTCTGCTTCGAGGAGCTTGGCGGCTACCGCGCCTACAGGCTTGCCTGCCGAAAGCCAGGGATTCAGAGTCGCCTCGCTCATTGGCAGACCTTCACCAATGGTCCCAAATCCTGCACTGGCAACGGAAATACCAGCGTGCCAGACGCTTATCTGGGCACCGTGATGCAAGCCTGCATCGATCCCTTCGATGATCGCTTCGGTTGTTCTTGATAGTTGTTCTCTGATCTCTTCGTTCAGCGTGGGGCTCCGGGCAGTCTGGCGGAACTTTCAACTCTCTGTGCGGCCCTGTTTTGACGATGCTGGCGGCCGCGTCTAGGCTTGCGCTCCGTACGAAACCTTTATGCAACAGTAACCCGGACAGGCAATCGATGCTCAAACAGAACACTCTGAAGCAGAAACTCAACGCAGGCCAGGCAACGCTGGGCCCATTCGTCGGATTCCCGAGCCCTGCCATGGTCGAGACAGTCGGATGGCTGGGATTCGACTTTGTCATTATCGATTGCGAGCATGGCCCCATCGACTACGAGTCTGCCGAGCACATGATCCGGGCGGCAGAGCTGTCAGGCACGACAGCCATAGTCCGAATAGGCCTGAATGAGCAGCAGAACATTCAGCGCTACATGGATGCCGGCGCTGATGGAGTATTGATTCCGCTGGTCAACAACGCGGCAGACGCCCGGAAAGTTGTCGATTCGGTCAAGTACCCGCCAGTTGGCAAGCGCGGTGCTTACTCTGGCCGAGGCGCGCACTTTGGCGTCGGTGCTGGACCGGACTACTTTGAGAAGGCGAATGAAGAGACGTTCGTTGCGATTCAGATCGAGACGCCAGAAGCCATCGAAAACGCTGATGAGATCATCGCCACTCCCAACGTAGACGCGGTGTTCCTAGGCCCTGGCGATCTCTCGCTTAACTTCGGTATGCCCGGGCAGATGGAACATGAGAAGGTGGTTTCGGCAATCGATGAGCTTGTCCAGAAGATCAAGGCGGCGGGAAAGCATGCGGGAACGCTTGGCAACTACCCTGAGCACGCCCGGTTCTGGCATGAGCGCGGGGTCAACTGGCTTGTGAGCGCCACCACTCGGCACTTCATTGCCGGGGCATCGACATATCTCGATGGCACTCGCGCTGCACTGGCAAAGTAATCCTTGGGAAGGTAGCAATGGCGAGAAACGAGCGAATCGGCTTTGTCGGTCTTGGAATCATGGGGCAGCCAATGTCAGGCCACCTCATGGCTGCCGGATATGAAGTCTCGGTCTATGACCTGAGACGAGAATCGATCGAGATAGCCGCCGAACACGGAGCGACACCGTGCGCAAGCCCGGCAGAGGTCGCCTCTCTCTCCGATGTGACCATAACGATGGTCCCTGATTCGCCTGACGTCGAGGCAGCCATAGCAGGGGAAGGCGGAGTTCTCGACGGAGTCCAGCGTGGATCAGTGGTCATCGATATGTCTACGATCGATCCGTCTACAGGGCAGCGTCTTGGAGAGCGTCTCGCTGAGCAAGGCGTCTATTTGCTGGACGCGCCAGTGACCGGTGGTTCCGTAGGCGCGCAGAACGCCACGCTTTCGATATTCGTTGGCGGCGACAGAGAGGCGTTCGACCGTTGTCTGCCGGTCCTTGAGGTCATGGGCGGTTCGGTGATGTATATGGGCGGTCCTGGAATGGGCCACACGGCGAAGCTAGCCAACCAGATTCTCGGCGCTACGGCCATGGCTGGAGTTGCTGAGGCCTTTGTGCTGGCGAAGAAGGCAGGACTCGACCTGGAGGCGTTTTGCCAGGCGGCTACACAGGGAGCCGGAGACTCATGGCATCTTAGGACACTTGGGCCGAAGATCATCGCCGGAGAGTTTGAGCCGGGGTTCATGGCTAAGCACATGCGGAAAGACATGCGGCTTGCCGCACAGGCCGCGATCGATCTCGATTCGCCAGTTCCTGTCACCGGGATCATCGGGCAACTCTACGGCGCTCTGTCTGCCTCCGGTCTCGGCGAAGAAGGGCACCACGCCCTCATCAAGGTCATCGAACAGATGGCACAGGCCAGAGCGCGGAATTAGCGGCCTTCCTGCCACGCCCTGATGATCCTGTCGTCGTGCTCAAATGCGAGTTCAGGGAGACTGTCTGGCTCAAAGACACCCGCGTCCAGCGTTTCATCGGCTGCTATGAGCGATCCACCGATGACCTCAGCCTCGTAGACAGCCAGCACCACTGGACTCCCTTCGCCGGAGAAGAGTCCCACAAGCTGTCCTGTCTGAACCTCAAGCTCTGTCTCCTCAAGTACCTCTCGCTCAAGCGCACGCTCCACCTGCTCGCCGCGGTTCACATAGCCGGACGGAAAACTCCATTTGCCATAGGCAGGCTCGATAGCTCGCTTCACGAGCACGATCCCGCCATCCATTGGGACTATCGCGGCTACGGCGAGCTTGGGATCGCTGTAGATGATTCGTTCGCAGCCTGAGCAGCGCTGGTGGCCGTCAGGTGTGGGAAGGAGTTGCGGCAGACCGCTATCGTGATGGTCGGCGGGCGATGATGCCATGCGCTCGATTCTATCTGCAGATCGAACGCCAGTATCAACAGCTATGAAGTGACACCCATCTCGTCCAGCGCCGCATATGCAGCCCGCTGAATCTCATAAGCTGGCGCCTCAACAGAAGAGCTCTTCGCTGCCACACTGAGATGTCGTACTCGTGCCCACAGGTGACGAGCCCAGTAACCGGTAAATCCCCAGTTGTGGCCTTGCTCGACGTGATGCAGCTCGTGGCGGATCAATGCGAGCGAGCGGTTTACCGGGAGCTGGCCAGATTCATCAGGCTGCAAGAACCGCGACTTGAGATAGATGGTGGCCTTGCCGCCCGGCCATACGACGGTCAGAGCGTCTCCCAGTTGCAGGTTCAGTACACGGAAACTTGCAGAGCGCAGAGTCTCCTCGGTAGCTCCCTGTGAGATCAGGAACGTCCTAGCTTCGCTAGATGGATCAATACGCATAACGCCTCCAGGCGGGTCCGTGCAGACCTGTGTGCATCATTGCACAACTACTATCTGCTGCGGGGGTTCAGCACGTCTGTCAGGGCATCACCAAGAATGTTCCACGCAAAGATCAGCAGCCAGACCACGGCTATCGGGGCAAGCAGCTGCTCCGGGTGCTGTGTCAGGACGGAGGTGGCCGTGCTGCCGCGTCCAGTGGCTTCGGCGATCATGATCCCCAGGCTGGGCCTCGGAGGCTGAACGCCAAGTCCAAAGAAGCTGAGCGCGATCTCGGTGCCGGCCACTGCGCCCATTCCAAACGAGAGCGTGACGATGAGCGGAGAGATGATGTTGGGCAGCACATGGCGCACGAGAATGCGCGGTGTCGAGACGCCCATTGCCCTCGCAGCCTCGATGTAGTCAGCGTCTCTGATCTGGAGAACCTGCCCGCGCACCAGTCTCATCGTGCCAAACCAGCTCAGTGGCAGCAGCGCCAGCCCGATCACGAAGAAGTCGACAAATCCCGATGAGATGAAACCCGTGAATCCGGTCGAATCCTCGAAGTCACGCACAAGATCGAGCACGCGCGGTCGAACGGTTGCGGCCAGAAGAATGATCAGCAATATGTCTGGAAACGCGGAAGTGATCTCGCCAACACGCGAGATCACCGTGTCGTAGAAGCCGCGGAAGTAACCTGCCGCCATACCCAGTGAGACACCGAGTACGATCGATCCTGTCAGGAGCGTGGCTATCGTGACGATAACGGTGGTCTGGATGCCCCACAGGAGCCTTGTGTAAGTGTCCCTGCCAAGACGGTCAGTGCCGAGGAAATTCTCGAAGTCTGGACCTTCCTGTGTGCGCAGAAGGTTCGTCTCTGAATAGCCGTGCGTATCCAGCAACGGGGCGAAGATTCCCGCCAGGTAGATCAGCACAATCACGATCAGCGCGATCATCCCCAGCTTCTTGCGGGTGAGACGTGCCATCGCCAGCGTGAAGAGGCTTCGGCCTCTCACTGAGCGGGCTGATGCGCTGGTCTGCGTGGTAGCAGTGAGTTCGTCTGCCATGCCTCTACTGCAGCCTTATCCGCGGATCGACGATCGTGTAGAGGAAGTCAATAAGCAGATTGGCGATCACAAGCATGCTCGCGCCGATCAGCACGATCGCCGTGATCACAGGGAAATCCCTGGCGAAGATCGAGTCGAGCGAGATTCGGCCAAGCCCTGGAATTCCGAACATCAGCTCAGTGATTAGCGATCCCGTGAAGAGACCGGCGAACGTGAACCCAAGGATTGTCAGGATTGGGATGAATGCGTTCCTGGCGATGTGCCGATAGTTGACGACAAGCTCGGAGAGGCCTTTAGCTCGGGCAGTGCGGATGTACTCCTGCCCAAGGACGTCGAGTGTCGATGCGCGCATGAGCCGCACGAACACGGCGATTCCGGGGACACCGATAGTTACGGCCGGGAGGATTATGCGCGCGTCGAAGAAGCCGCCCCATCCTGAAACAGGCACCCAGTCAAGACGAAGCGCGAAGACCCAGATGAGGAACGGGGCGATTATGAAGACCGGCAGCGCGAACAGCGCGAGCGTGCTGATCACGACACCGGGGTCTTTCCACGTCCCCTGTCGCTTGGCCGCGTAGAACCCGAGTGGAACGCCGAATACGAATGTGATCAGGAACGCAGCGAGATTTAGCTGCGCAGAAACCCACAGGCGAGGCCCAAGTATCTCGCTGACTGAGCGGCCCTGGAAGACGAAGCTCTCGCCGAAGTCTCCACGCACTGCGCCCCAGACGTATCGAGCCCACTGCACGCCAACGGGATCGTTCAGTCCCATCTGTTCACGTAGACGCTCAGCAGCCTCGGGCGAGTAGTTCTGGCCAAGGCGAACCTCTACGGGATCGCCTGGACCGTACGTGCCGAGCACAAATACGATGATAGAGACAATGACGAGCAGGACCGGGGTCCAGAGTAGTCTCCTGATCATGTAAGCGAGCATCGGGAGACTCTCTACGCTCCTGCGCCGGTGTGTCAAGCGGCCTGAACAGATCTGACGTGGCGAAAGAGCCAGAGGCCTGGATCGACACAGGTTTCACACTATCCGGCGTCGGTCACCCACACGTCCCTGAACTTCGGTATCGCGATCTGAGTGAACCTGTAGTCCTGGACTCGCTGCTTAAGAAGCGCCTTGCGATCAGTGTCGAACCACAGCGGCAGCCACGCGGCTTCCTCGACGATGATCTCCTCGGCCTGCTGGTACAGCTGAACCCTCTTCGAGATGTCCTGTTCAGTCCTTGCCTGGACCACGAGGTCGTCAACTGTCGCGTTGCTGTAGTTGCCGCGGTTTCCCTGCGTGTCTGAATAGAACAGGATGTCAACGAAGTCCTGTGGGTCCGGGTAGTCAGCCTGCCATGCGACACCACCCCAGGCCTGCAACCGCTTTCGGTTCAAGTCCTGGAGATACGTTGCCCATTCCACCTGCTGTATCTCAACCACGACTCCAAGCTCGCGCCGCCACATATCGGCTATCACCTCAACATCGAGCCCTGGCGATCCGCCGGATCCTGGCACAGTGACAATGATTCGGGGGCGTGAGTCTGCGTCCGCATAGGCCGACTCTGCCAGCAACTGGCGGGCGCGATCAAGGTCGAACCGCAGTCCCTGCAGATCCGGGTTGAAGCCAGGGAAGTCAGGAGGGAGGATCCCGTATGCAGGCTCCAGCAAATCAGCAAATACCTGGCTGGAGATCAGCTCTTTATCGACAGCAAGATTCAGGGCCTGCCTGAACTTCACATCGTCGAACGGTGGCTCATCAACGTTGAATCCGATGTACTGCACACCGAACTGAGCAGGGGTATCGACGAGGTCTCTGTTGAGAGGCTCAGTCGGGTCGTTGACTCTGTCGAGATCGGCGAGGCCAACTCCAGTGATGTCGATCTCGTCGTTTTCGTACATGGCCATAGACACGCCACCGGCGAGGTTGTAGAACACCTCGTCGAGGTAGGCAGGTCTCGACCAGTAGTTGTCATTTCGCGTCAGCCTGATGCGCTGGCCAACCCGGTACTCGGCAAGAGTGAAGGCGCCAGTGCCTACAGGCTCGTCTGTCCAGCTCCTGCCGCCGTTCTCGACGTTTTGCTGGTTCAACACATACGCCGTTGGGTATGTGAGCTTGGCCAGGAAGTACGCTTTCGGCGCATCGATAGTGATTCGGAGTGTGCGGTCATCGATCACCTGGATTCCGCTCGCCTCTCCAGCGTCGCCATTGATCAGGTCTTGCATGCCGACGATGTCACCGAGATACGTTTCGGCAACTGCAGAGGCAGTTTCGGGTCTTGCAGCGCGCTCCATGGACCACTTGAAGTCCTGGGCTGTCACCGGATCGCCGTTGCTGAACAAGATGTCAGGCCGCAGCTTGAACTCGTAGACAGTGCCGCCCTCCAGGACATCCCACGATTCAGCGAGTTCAGGCACGATCCTGAGATTCTCATCTAGGCTCACGAGGCCGGAGAAGAGCTCCACCACTATGCCGAATGACGTGCCGTCGACTACGAGATGTGGGTCCAGAGTCGGAGGGTCAG
>JANQIZ010000066.1 GCA_028281895.1 Dehalococcoidia bacterium | reverse complement strand
CGCCTTTCAGGTTCTGGTTGCTCAATCAGGTTCAAGTCAGCCCCTCCGCCTGGCAAGCATAATCCCGTAAGCGCCTGTTCCGGCTCCTGCCAGGCCGATGATCACACCGACAATCCCGATAATCAGCGCCAGGCTGGCGGTGCTATCTGCATCATCAGCCGCCTTTCCGGTCTCAAGCAACTCTTCCTGCACGCCTTCAACGGCGCCCTGCAGTTCCCTCGACTCTCGCAGCTCGATCGGAAACTGAATCGTTCTGGCTGGAACCACCTCGTCGAACGTGTTTGGACCTGAGGTGAACGCCTCATCAAACGGTTCGCCTTCGAGCTCTCCGAAGAATCGGAATGTATAAGCCCCGGAAGAGGTGGGGATGAAGTCCGCGATATAGCCACCGGGATCGTCTATCAGTGGCCGCAGATCCATGACCCGCTTCTCGCCAGTCGCGTTGTGCGTCACCTCAACCTGCAAGGTCGCAGATGCGCCCAGCACTGGTTCGCCTTCGACGATTCCTGCGCCGTCTTCGTGGCTGTGCTCATGTCCATCGTCTCCGTCGTGCGGACCGCTGACCACAGTCATCACCGATCCCGCAGAGGCGTTCATAAACATCACGGTGGTGCCCGGTTTCACAGACAGTTCTGATGGCGAGAAGGCTCCATCGAACTGGACCATCACCATGCCTGAGTCCGGTGCATCGTGGGCCACCGTTACGGTTCCGCCGTTACCTGTGAGATGATCGTGAAAGTGGATCTCGTTACCTGTGAGCCGGTCACCAAACTCGTAGGAGAAGGAGTCTCCCGGTGATACGGTGCCTGACCCGAAGAGAGCGCCGTGTGTGACCACGTCGATCGTCGGTGTCGTGATCTTGATGAAAGCTCCGTTCGCCTGGCCTTCGAATGCAGGCTCGTTCATGAAGCCGACTTCGATATCGAAGTCACCGATCTCACGGTCTTCATGCGCGTTCGCTGCTTCGGATCCAGCCAGGATTCCGATAGCGAGCAGGAGCATGAAACCGGACAACAGCGCTGGGAATCTTGTTCGAGGCAAAGTCTTCTCCTGATGCCATCGCTCTCCAGGTATGCGGAGATTTAAGCGCGGCATCCTTTCAAGACTACGCATAGCCGGCGTCTGACGGCTCCATACTGCGTGGCGGCTTCGTGAAGGAGTTTCGGCTGCTTCTTACTAGTACTGGCCTTGAGCAGCGGGTTTGTAGGCGGTCTGGAGAGTCCGCAGATCGAACTCCTGTGGCCGCTCGCCCATCGCGTACTCGTAGAGCGCTGCCTTGAAGATGCCCTCAAGCGCCTGCACTACCGCAAGAGCAAACCCAACGGTTATGAGACCTGTGACGATGCCTGCAATCGGAACGATCAGACCCAGCAAGATCGCTGGAATCGCGGCTATGACAACCGCAATCAGGTAGACGATGAAGAAGTCGAAGTTCGCGGTGATCTGCCTGCCCCATGTCTTGCGAACAAGACCAGCTGACCGCTTGATCGCGCCGAAGGGTCCGACATTCTCAGAAACCAGGATCGGGACCACGAAGAAAGTCAGGAACTCCCAAACGCCGCCAACGATGTCTATGGCGATCCGGGCGATGACGTTGCGCTGATTCGCGCGTGCGAGTTGAAGTAGCAATCCAACGCTTGCTGCGATGATCGCCCAGCCGAGGATCGTGTGAATGTGCGCGAATGCGTGGCTCAAACCGGAGCTTACATTGGGATCTCCGCCACGGAGTCGTTCAAGCGCGGCAGAGACAAGAGCGGCATTGAAGAAGATCGTCACGAAATAGACGAGGAAGAAGGCGACGACAACAAGAACGATGTCGCCGGCCTGGGCGCTCTCAGCGGTTGCTGCAGATTCGCTGGCGGTAGCTTCAGACAGACGATCAAGCGCGCCGGTTGCGCTGCCAATCGCGAATAGCAGTCCAACTACTACAGCAACGCCGATCGCCGAGAAAACAGGGAACCAGAGAAGCTCTTTGTCCTTCTTGAGAACACCAAAGCTCATCTTCATTAGTTCGAACGTGTGCCCGATAGTGCTGAACATATCTCTTCTTTCGCGAACTGTCGCAGAGGTACATAATTCCACCGCATAGAAGCGCCCGCGGCGGACGATTCCATTCTACAGACACAGGAAGATTGGCACAGAGATGGACAAAGTCAGAGTCGGCTTCATCGGCGCGGGGCGAATCTCAACTCTTCATGCCCTCGCATATGAGAACAATCCCACCGGGGAACTTGTGGCCGTGGCTGACCAGAATGAGGGAATTGCCAGCGAACAGGCACAGGCCTGGGGCGTAGACCATATCTATAGCGACTACCGAAAGTTGCTGAGCTCGCCTGACATCGACGCGGTAGAGATCTTGCTTCCGCATCACCTTCATCTGCCAGTGACGCTGTCTGCTCTTGAGGCTGGCAAGCACGTCTCGCTACAGAAGCCCATGTGCCTCAACATGGATGAGGCGCGGCAGATCATTGATGCCGCAGATGCGAGTGACCGCACGTTCCGAATGGTCGAGAACTACCGGACATACGTGCCCTACGAGCATGCCAAATCACTGTTGGACGCTGGGGAGATCGGTGATCTCATCGGCATGCGAGTGAAGACTGTGCACGGCACTTCGCCGGGCGGATGGCAGATCCCATCGACAGCGACTGCCTGGCGCAGTGATCCAACGCTGGCCGGTGGGGCGAACTCGATCCACGACTACGGAGCGCACATCACATCGATGATTCCCTACTTCGCGGGTGAGGTTGAGAAGGTACACGCAATGGCCGATCTGACCACCGGCGCCGACAGGTTCACTGGGTCTCGATCTGTGATCACGTGGAAGCAGGCGGGATCGGAGGTCTTCGGGACGTGGGACATGAACGAGTCGGATGAGTTCGTGATCGACTCAGACTACTATCCTGTCGATGAGTGGATTGAGCTGACTGGCACGCACGGCATCATCTGGGTAACGCGGTGTTCCGCGCGCATGGTCGACATGCCGCCAGTCATGCTGTTCAAGGACGGGAAGACGCGTAGCTTCGACGACATGGAGACCGACTGGGGAGACAGCTTCCGCCGGGCAGGCCATGAGTTCACTGACGGGATCATCAGTGGCTCACAGCCTCAACTATCGGCGGTCGATGCGGCTCACACTCTCGTGATCAGCCTCGCAGCAGCAAAGAGTGCCGTCGAGCATCGCGAAGTGGCAATATCCGAACTCTAGCCAGACTAGTTCAGGGCGACGTCATCCCGCTCGCCCGTGCGGATGCGGTAGACCGCTGAAACGTCCCTGACGAAGATCTTGCCGTCGCCCACATTGCCTGTTCGCGCTGCGCCCATGATCGCCTCGACCGCTGTATCCACCGCGTCATCTGTGACGACCACGTCGATGCGAGTCTTGGGAACGTATTCCACGCGGTACTCGATGCCGCGATACGTGTCGGTAGAGCCTCCCTGCGAACCGAAGCCTCGAGCGTCAGTGACGGTCATGCCGTGCACGCCGGCATCGGAAAGCGCATCTCTCACCGGTCCAAGCCGAATTGGCTGAATGATCGCAGTGATCTCTTTCATAACTCGCACTCCTCAGATGAGCTGGTGGGGGGCGTGAAGATGCCGCTCAGTCTTCTCATCTCAGCTTATGAGATTAGAGGCGAACCGGCGAATGGCTGTGGTGACGATCCTATGAGCGGCAAATAGCTGCTAGTCGAGGGAGATATTGTCGATCAGTCGCGCGCTGCCGATTCTCGCAGCGACCAGGATCAGCGCACCTGATGTGATTTGTCCTGTTATCTCTTCGAATGAGAGTCGATCGGCGATGCTCACATAGTCGAGACTCGCAAGCGGCTCATCTTCGATGATCGAGAGCACTTCACGCCTGATAGCGTCGGAGTTCCGCTCCCCAGCGTCCCAGGCCGCTCTGCCTGCCATGAGCCCTCGGTACAGGACTGTAGCCGCCAGCCGCTCTTCCGGGTTCAGATACTGGTTCCTGCTGCTTAACGCCAGGCCGTCTGATTCGCGAACCGTGGGAATACGGGCGATCTCGACTCCGAGATTGAGATCGTCATTGAGGCTCTCGATGACTCGAAGCTGCTGCGCATCCTTCTCTCCAAAAGTAGCAACATCTGGCCTGATGAGAGCGAGCAGCTTCGTGACCACCGTGGCGACGCCATCGAAGTGTCCGGGTCTATGTGCGCCTTCAAGAACGGTCGCTATCCTGCCAGCGCTCACGGTGGTCATTGAGCCTTGCGGGTACATCTCATCTGGCGCAGGAGCAAAGACCGCGGCAGCGCCGTTTCGCTCGAACATGGCAAGGTCTGCGTTTCGGTCCTGTGGATAGCTATCGAGATCTTCGGCTGCGGAGAACTGAGTCGGATTCAGGAAAAGCGAGCCGATCGTCACATCAGTGAGATCACGCGCAGCGACAAGGTGCGCCTCGTGGCCGGCATGCATGCCACCAAGGGTCGCCACCAGCGCGACTCGGCCTGCGATACCGCGTCTGAACTCCCGCATCTCTCGTACGGATTCGATAACACGCATGGCGAAGGCAGGTTAGCGAGAGCTTCCGTATGGAGTGGGTGACTCTCGACGGGACGAGTCAGTCACCGGGCTCTTGTCCAGGTGGAACGACTGCGCGGAGGTGGGGAACGCTCCAGCCTTCACATCGTCGCCGTAACGCTCAAGAGCATCCTTTGCCGTTTCACCCAGCTTTGCGTAATCGCCAGCGTGCTTTGGCTTGAAGCCCAGGCTCATTCCGAGCATGTCGTAGAGCACCTGCACCTGGCCGTCTGTGTGCGGTCCTGCGCCGATGCCGATAGTCGGGATGTCGAGCCTTTCAGTGATCTCTGCGGCAAGCTCCACAGGTATCAGCTCGAGCACGAGAGCGAATGCGCCAGCTTCCTGGATCGCGATGGCATCCTCGATCAGCTCTTCAGCGGAACGGTTAGTCTTGCCCTGCACTCTGTAGCCACCGAGCTTGTGAACTGACTGCGGAGTCAAGCCGATATGGCCCATCACGGCAACACCAGCGTCGGTGAGTCGCCGGATGATCGGCGCGACGGCCTGTCCGCCTTCAAGCTTGACAGCCTGCGCCCCGCCCTCCTGGAGCAGCTTGCCTGCGTTACGCAGCGCAGTCTCTGCGTCAACCTGGTAGCTCATGAACGGCATGTCGACGACGATGAGCGGCGTTTCCGTGCCACGGACGACGGCCGCCGAGTGACGCACCATGTCTTCCACGGTCACAGGGATGGTCGAGTCAAATCCTAAAACTACGTTGCCGAGGCTATCGCCGACGAGAATCATCGGTATCCCGGCTGCTTCGACGATCTGGGCCTGAGTGTAGTCGTATGCGGTCACCATTGGGATCCGCTCGCCACGAGCCTTCATCGCCTGGATCTTGTGAGTAGTGATCCTTCGCGGTCGCATGAAATCCTCCTGCCGATCGGCTGCCTGAGCTCACCGTCGGGCTTACTGTTCACGCCTTTTCTATTGTCTCACAGTTCTCAATGAGCGCACTGGTCAGAAGCTTTTTTATCTTTTGAGCCGCATCCGCTTGCAAACCGCCCTGCTCTGCGGCGATGTGAAGGGCTGCAAGCGCCAGAGCGCTGTATGCCGCTCCAATCTCGTTTGAGATCGATGCAGCAACACTCACGTGCTTCTGGATGGTTTCGATGTCTCCTCTAACATACGGCCCGGTCAAAGCGTTCGGAAGTCCGTTTTCGCCCACGGAATTTGCGGTAGTTTTCACAAGTGGCGCAAGCGCTGCGACTGCCTGGGACCTGTTAATCGTGCTATCGGCAGATGCCCACACCTCGGCAGCGAGACCGGTCAGCCCTGCCAGGAGTCCACAGGCCATGACCGCTGAGGCGTGGTAAGCGGGACGCTGTTCAGCCGTCAATTGGTAGGAACTGCCGCCCAGGCGCGCCGCGAGCTCATTCAGCCACAGGCGAAGCTCCTCACTGGCAGCCTCAATCCCAAACGTGACTCCGCTCAACTGCTCGCAGGAGTCAGCACGAGGGAAGGTCTGCAGGGGATGAAATCCGCCGATGCGCGCTCCAGCGGTTTCTGCAAGCTCCAGCACTTCGACAGGCACAGCGCCTGAGCAATGGATAGCCGCCTGACCTGGCCGCCAGTTGATCGACCGTGCGACAGAACTAATCGCCGCATCGGACGCCGTGACAAAGACGATCTCCGATTCGTCTACAACTTTCTGGGGGTTCGTATGAATCGATGCTCCAGGGATGCGCTGCTGGAGCCAATCCCTGTGATCCGGGCGTCGAGTCGAAAGACTCACAACGGGGTACTCCGCCTGCTGCATCGCGATGGCAAGGCTCGACCCAAGTTTTCCAGCGCCAATGAAGCCGATTCTTGCTCCGGACAGGCTCGCGCTCACGTTCCCCGACTCACTCACCGAGCCGCTCCGAGAGTCTGTTCCACACAGGGAGATCGCGAACCGCTGAAACCCCTCCCAGGCTGGACGCGCTCACGATGGCATCGATGATCGCTCCGGCCGTTGCCTGTAGCGCCGCTGCATGTAAAGCATCAAGGTTCCCTTCAACACCACTCTCTCCGGTAGCAAGACCAAACACCGAGTCGCCATCGTTCTGCGTGTGGGCCGGACGAACAGCCATCGCGATGCCGTCCTGGGCCGCTATAGCCAGGCGAGTAGCTCCGATCTTGTCCAGGCGAGCGTCTGTCGCTATCACGCCGATGGTCGTATTTCGGAAGAACCCTCGCTGGCGCGGTGGCGTATCGATCAAGACCTGGGAAGTGCTCTCAAACCCGGCTCGATCGCTGCTCAATGGAGCAGCGATCACGGTCCCATCGCCCGGATCGACGATATCCCCGATAGCGTTGACAGCCATAAGCGCTCCAACGGTGGTTCCGTCGCTGAGAGTGACGGATGCAGTTCCGATTCCGCCCTTGACGGAGCGATCTGTGCCTAGGATCTTCCCCACTGTGCAGCCGGTCCCGGCGCCAACCGAGCCTCTCTCGAACTCGCGCGCCGCTGATGCCGCCGCCGAGTGTCCGTTCTCGGCGACCGGTCGAACTTCCGAGTTGATGAATGCGAGATCGAAAACCACTGCGGCTGGAACAATGGGAATTCGCATGCGCCCGAACTGCAGTCCGCGTCCGTGTTCTTCAAGGAACTTGATGACACCGCCGGGAGCATCCAGTCCAAATACACTGCCGCCTGTGAGCATCACGCCGTTGACCCACTGAGCGGCCGAAAGCGGGTGAAGAAGCTCCGTTTCCCTGCTTCCCGGCGCGGCGCCGCGCACCTCGATACCGGCTGTGGCCTGCGACTCTGTCAGCACAACCGTGCAGCCAGTCCCGTTCTTGAGATCTGTGTAGTGCCCGACTGTGATCCCGGCCACGTCCGTTATTGAGCCATTCGGTATTGAAGAGACAGGCATAGAAGCGATTCTGGTACTTATCGGGAAGCGTAAGGAGTCTTCGGTAATTGGGCCAGTAATTGGGCCAGGTCGTTGCGATTATGCCCGAAATCCCGCGCACTGAAGCTCCGTCGGACACAGGCAGACTGTTGCCGCGGGTGAGTTGCGAGATCGGCAGGAACACTTGACGCCGGGCGTATACTCTTCTGAATTTTTCAAGTGCGAGTTTTGAAGTTGCCAGCCGGGCATGTAAGTGGGTCACATCCGGGCAAATCAGGGCAGCGACAGGCAGCGGCAAAACGTACACTGGATACTTAGCGACCACCGGCGCATCTGCAGGGCATGCCGAAGCTTCAAAAAGGGGTGACTCAAGTTGGCTCGTGAATTCAAAGAATTGCGACCGGCATACGGATTCGATGACGTAGCCATCGTGCCCGGTGACATAACGCTCAATCCGGACATGGTGGATATATCGACTAGCTTCGAAGAGATGAAGCCATGAATGGGATCTCAAG
>JANQIZ010000038.1 GCA_028281895.1 Dehalococcoidia bacterium | reverse complement strand
GTCACGGCTGCATCGCGCCACGGCGGCGCTAAGGGATGCAGTAGCCGCTGGCAGTGCCAGTTACTCAGCCGATTTCGGCGGGGAGGTGCGGTCGTGACGACCTTTGATGACACACACATGGAGAGGCAGCTTTCGTCGCTGTTCCGTGCCGAGGCACAGAACGTGAATCTGCCGCTGGGAACCTGGCAAGCAATTCTTCCACGAATGGGAGACCCGGACGCGCCGAGCGTGCTCTGGAGATTGAGACACGCTTTCCACCTTCCTGTGCGGTGGAGGAATCCGATGAACATCAAGTACGCCGCGCCTGCTGCGACACTGCTTCTGGCAGCTATAGCAGCGATCCTGTTCGTGCTGCTCAGCAACCCCGACGCAGACGAGAACGATCCTGTGCCCGCTGTCAGCCCGACACCGGAGCTAGGCTCACCAACACCCGTGCCGACATTCACGCCACTGCCAGCAACACCGACTCCGGTGCCGACGGCTGTGCCGACCGCAACGCCTGCTCCAACCGCTCAACCCACGGCTACAACTCCGGCGCCCACTGCCACTCCGACAGTGGAACCGACTCGACCGCCGCTTCCAACGGCGACGCCAGAGCCTTTCGGGGTCAGCTTTCTGGAACTGCCCGGGCAGGTACTCAGACGTGCGGAAACGTCCCTCTGGATTACCCAGGATCTTGTGGGCTACAAGGAAATTGACGAGGACGGAACCGTATTGCGCTCGGTCAATGCACCGAGTGGTGATATTGGGCTCACCGACTTTGCCGTTGTCGGAGACGAGCTTTGGACCGACTCACAGGATTTGGATCCGAGCATCCGTATAAAGATCTTCGGGTTCGATGGATCGGTGACCAAAATCCAGCATCAGACGTTCCACAGCAGTGTCGAGTTCGCCGGCGAAAGCGTCTGGTACACGGCTGGAAGCAGGATCAGGAGGTTTTTGCCAGACAGGTCGGAATTGCCAGAGCTGGTCTTTGAAGCAGATGTTCGCGAACTGTTCTGGGATGGAACCAATGTGTGGGTATCGACCGATAATCGCGAGCTTCTGAGACTTGATCAAGACGGCGAGGTCCTTGGTCGCTTTTCCACCCAGTCCGTCGTGACCTCGCTTGCGTTCGACGGTCAGGCGGTCTGGATTGGATCCAGTAACTCAGGCACGATCATGAAGATCAGTGGCGACGACGGCGAACTGCTGGACGAGTTTTCCGCAGATTCTGTGCCTGGCAATCTCGCGGGGCTTGTTTTTGATGGCGAGAAGATCTGGGCAAGCTACAGCAACTTTGCACAGACGAGCGGTGGAGTGGTGACAGTGAGCTTAGATGGAGAGTTGTTGGAGACGGTGATATCTGGAAGACCGGTCGGAGAACTGATACTGGGCTTCGACTACGTCTGGGGCCGGGCTCTGACTGTCCCTCAACCGTTCGCCAGGATGTCCATAGACAGGTCCTGATCCACTTGCCGTTCCCGGTCGCCGGGTGATTGGCCGATGCTGCCAGGCATCTTGGTCAGAACTTACCCGGTGACCTCCTCTCCATGTGGCCGGTCCGGCGCGCTCTAGCATCCCAACCACAGGTGTTTCTTGCCGCACATCGGTGAGTTTTGGAAAACTCCGCCTGTGCTGGGCGCGTCGGGCCGGTTTTTTTGCCGCCGGGTCCATGTGGATGAGTTGCGACTAGGTTTAAGCGTGCGGAGAGTCATACTGAGTCAGGCTAGCCTGTAACGGTCCATGTGGATTGGGGGCGGCAGGTTCAGGTGTGCGAAGGCGGAGTCTGGGCTCACAAACCCGATCTAGTCCTGGGCGTAGCGATACTGGCTGAGAACGAACTCGGGGCTAAATCACATTACGGCGTGATCGATGCTACTTTGTAGCGAGCACATCCCTGTGAGTAAGGCGTTGGTGCATGGTAGTTTTTCGCCGACCGCACTTAGTCATCGCTGCCTTTCTGTTGTTCGTTGCCTGTAGCAGTTCCGGCAGTGAGCCTGCCGCTGAACATTTGCGGCCGACCATTGCTGGGAAGGCCGACCTCAACGGGTTGGACGGCGCCGGATCTCTCAATCGGGTCTTGAGCCTTCTGGAAGATGACTTCGTGCTGTACACGGAGACGGTCGTTTTCAACAAGGGAGGGGCGCTGGCAGGCACTTTTTCGGCCCCAGCCGAGGTTCGGTCTCGCTACCCGGAAACGATCATCCAGCGAATCTGGAGCAGTGCTGGGTCTTCTTCACAGGGCCAGATGCTTTCCGAACCAGATGGAATCGTCCTGGCAGCCACGAAGGATGGTCGGTGGGTAGACGCTGATACTCAGGCTAATTGGCCCGTAGCTTCGCCCGAGAGTTCCATGCGCGAGAAATCGCTGTCCGAGTGGGTCCGCAGTTCGTACGACGCCGTGGGGAGCTTTGATCAGACTGAGCACACTGGGACCGACGGTGAATACCTGGGTCGTCAAAGCGTGATCTTCAGCAACCAGGCTGCCTCAACACAGAGTGAGTTCCATGTGTCCAACCCGATTGTCCGCCGGCAGTCGAACTGGCAGATAGGCGAGAACGGTGAAAGGGAACTGATCGGCGAGTTCCGAGTCGTGGACTTTGGAATGCTCCCGCCGGGATCGGGTCCAGAGTAGTCCCGGCGCGCGTGAATGTAGTGACGATGATCAATGGCTGCACAACGACGAGGATCTACTGCAGGCAGGATTGTCCGCCTGGCAGAAGGACGCTGCCTGAAAACCGCGTTGCGTTCCAGTCTCGCGAAGGGGCGCTGA
>JANQIZ010000035.1 GCA_028281895.1 Dehalococcoidia bacterium | reverse complement strand
TGGAGCAAGCGGGCGGCAAGGCGATCGATGGCCGCCGCCGCATCCTCGATGTCGTGCCGACCGAGCTTCACCAGCGGACGCCGCTGTATATCGGCACCGCAGTCGAGGTCGAGCGCATACAGTCGCTCAGGCTCAAACAGGCCGCTGGGCAGTAGTTCAGATAGGCGAGCCGGCTATTCGTCTCCGCGGCTACGTCATCACTGAATCGTTAATTGCGCTTGCGCCTCTGCGCGATGCGCTCCTGCTCGGTATGATTCCGGCGTTCCGTCTAGCCGATGGCGTACTCCAGTGGGATTCGCCTGGGCCGGACATCAGCCATCCGCAAGATCGAGGAATTCCAATGACAACTGTCGCACTCCTGGCCAACCTGACCACTTCGGAGCACCGCGGGCGCTGGGAGCTGATGCAGCAGCTTGCTCCCGAAGGTATTGAGACGCGACTGGTGAACCCAACGCTGTCGCGAGGCGAATTGATCGAGGCACTCCAGGGAGTCGATGCGGTGATTCCGTGGCTGGCGCGTGTGCCCGTCGACCTCGCGCAGGAGTGCAAGGATCTGAAGCTGGTTCAGCTTCTGACAGCAGGCTTCGATGTCGTGGATGTTCCCGGACTGGCTGAGATCGGCATCAAGGTCGCAAACAACGGCGGTTCGAACGCGATCTCGGTTTCGGAGCACACGATGTCACTCATGCTCTCCGTATATCGACGGCTGATGGACTCGTGGGTGAACACTCGTGAAGGGAACTGGCGAGAAGGCATCGATCAGTTGCCGTTTCGAAGCGAGATCAATGGCAAGACCGTCGGCATCGTCGGCTTCGGAAACATTGGCAGGCAGGTGGCGCGCAGGCTGCAGGGCTGGGATGTCGAACTTCTCTACCACGATGTGGTCGAGCTGATGCCAGGGCGAGACGCAGAGCTTGGCGCTGTCGCAACACCGCTGGATGAGCTTCTGCAGCGTTCCGACATCGTGACTGCGCATGTGCCCCTGAACAGTTCGACCCGCGGCATGTTCGGCGAGCGGGAGTTCGGACTCATGAAACAGACTGCGGTGTTCATCAACACCTGCCGCGGTCCTGTGCACAACGAGGCCGCGCTGATCCAGGCGCTGGAGAGTGGCGAGATCGCGGGAGCCGGCCTTGATGTGCTGGAGGAGGAGCCGACCCATCCCGACAACCCGCTGCTGCACATGGACAATATAGTCGTCACGCCTCACTGGGCTGGCGGCACATCAGAGGGAAACGAGCGTGCGCTCCGCTTCGCCATGTCCAACTTCGCGAGGCTAGCCGAGGGCCGAAAACTGCTCTCTGTTGTCGAGCCTGAAGAGTAGCTGGCCCGCCTCTACTGCGCCGTGTAGCCGCCATCTACTGGCAGGCTCGCCCCTGTGATGAAAGATGCCTCGTCTGATGCGAGGAACAGCGCGGCGTGCGCGATCTCGACCGGCTCGCCAAGACGCCCCATCGGGTGAAGCGACTCCAGCCTCGCCCGGGCATCGGCATCGTCTGTGAGCGACTTCGTCAGAGCCGTGAACGCGAAGCCGGGGCATAGTGCATTCACCCGGACGCCCTGTTGCGCAAACGCCACGCCCATGTCGCGCGTCATCTGAACCACGCCGCCCTTTGAGTGCGGATACGGATTGAAACCGTCGCTGAGTCCGTGCCCGTGCGGGTATCCAACGAGCCCGATGATCGAGGCGAGGTTGACGATGGAGCCTCTGCCCTGCTCCTTCATGCGCTCCGAGGCGTAGTACGACATCAGCATCGTGCCTTTGAGGTTCACATCGATCACCCTGTCCCACTTCTCATCGAACGGCGTATCGGCAGGGACGTATCGAGGCGTGATGCCGGCGCTGTTGACCAGGATGTCGACCTTGCCGAACCTGCTGACGGTCTCGGCGACCATTCGCTCGCACTCCGCCTTGTCGGTCACATCTCCGGAGATCGCCATCGACTCTCCACCAGCATCTGCAACCGTCGCAGCGGTCTGCAACGCGCCGTCTTCACTGATGTCTGCGGCCGCGATGCTCGCACCCTCATCGGCGAACAGCACCGCGCACGCCTCTCCAATTCCTGACCCTGCCCCCGTGATCAGCGCAACCTTGTCATCGAGCCTCATCTGGATCTCCTGTCGAACGTTCCTGGTTGAGTCAGGGCATCGTAGGCATGGACAGGAAGCTGGTCAATCGATTGAACAGCCGCCACGACGCATCCGGCAGCCCTTACAATCCGATGGTCATGGCCAACATTTCAGCAGCAGAAAGAAGACGCAGGCGCCGCAGGCAGCGATCCGCGCCCGCCCCCGCGGCAACGTCTCAACCCGCTGTGTCTGCGAAGGACTCCGGTGCCGGAGACGGCAGCGGAGAGACCATCCACCCGATCGACATCGCATCACCACTGAAGCGCCTGTATGCGTTCGGTATCGATGCCCTTGTGCTGTACACGATCATCCTGGTCACCAAGCGGATCTTCGGCGATGCTGTCTGGACGACGGAAGCAGCCCCGCAGGACATCTTCATCCTCTTCGGTTACTTCGTGTTCTCAACAGGCTTCTGGGGCCGCACGCCCGGCAAGTGGGTCGCTGGTCTGCGTGTCGTCGATACCGAAGGACGCAATCCCGGCGTGGCGATCGCCATTCCTCGTGAGATGGTTGGCCGGTTCGTCGCCACCATCGCTGCCGGTATAGGGCTTGCGTGGAGCGTCTTCGATCCAAAGCGGCAAGGCTGGCACGACCACATCGCAGGGACGCTGGTGATCAACACTCCTGACTCAGGCGGGACCGGCTTCCTGAGACGCTGGTTCAGGATCGACAGGTCGGCGGACGCAGAGTCAAGTTCGGACAGAAAATGAGCGACCCTGGCAACCGGCGCAGACCGCCACTGCACGGAATCCGGATTCTCACCATCTCGCAGTTCGGCGCGGGTCCATACGGCACTATGATGCTCTCGGACCTCGGCGCTGACGTCATCAAGATCGAGGATCCCTCATCTGGCGGCGATGTCGCCCGCTACATCCCGCCCGGCGCTGAAGACGGCGACTCGCTCTACTTTCAGTCGTTCAACAGAGGTAAACGCTCGATTTTGATCGATCTGCGAAACGAGGAAGGCCGCAAAGTCTTCGATCAGCTTGTCGCCAGGTGCGATGCCGTCTTCAACAATTTGCGCGGGGACCTGCCAGACCGCCTGGGACTTACTTATGACAGTTTGAAGCGCCTGAACCCGGCTATCGTCACCTGCTCCCTGTCAGGCTTTGGCCGCACTGGCCCGCGGGCGAAGGAGCCGGGATACGACGCGCTGGTGCAGGCATACGCCGGGTACATGAGCCTCACCGGCGGGCCGGACGAACCGCCCACGAGAAGCGGAGTCTCACTAATCGATTTCGCAGGCGGCTTTGCTGGCGCGCTCGGACTTGTCGCTGCTCTCGTCGAGGCGAAGCAGACCGGGATTGGCCGTGACGTGGATGTGGCATTGCTCGACACCGGCATCTCGATGCTCACGTACCTCGCTGCGTGGAAGCTCAACTCGGACTGGCAGCCCGAGCGGGTCGCCAACTCCTCTCACCAGACCATCGTTCCCGCTCAGAACTTTCGGACTAAGGACGGCTGGATATCCGTCTTCTGCGCCAAGGAGATCTTCTGGCAGCGACTGGCGGACGCGATGGATCTCGGACATCTCAGGGACGACGAGCGGTTCAGGACCTTCGCGGATCGCTATCGAAACCGCGACGAGCTGCTGCCACTGCTAGACGATGTGTTTGCCGCACGCACGACGTCAGAGTGGATGGCGCGCTTCGATGGCGTGCCTGCCGCGCCGGTGAACAGTCTCGAGGATGCCCTGGCCGATGAGCAGGTGGAGGCGCGCGGGACGATCGTTGAGGCTGAGCACGAGAAGCTGGGACGAGTGCGGCAGGCCGGATCGCCGTTCAGGACCGAGGGCGTTCACGATGATGTTCGCAGAGCGCCTTCGCTTGGCGAGCACACGGACGAGGTGCTGCAGGAGCTGCTGGGCTACACAAAAGAGCAGATCGATCAGCTGAGAGATAGCGGCGCTATCGGCTGAGTTGGCCGGGTCTCTTCGAGCATGGTCTGTTGCCGATGCTGCCGAATCCCAGGGCGCACTGACAGCATTGTGTGAGCTAACCATGTGGAGCGCGACCGCTCAGCCACTTATCATTGGTCGTAGCAGACAGCGTCGATTGGCGGACATTCGGCCGCCTACCGCTGGTTCTGCCCTGGCGCGCCCCCGTAGCTCAGTGGACAGAGCAGGTGCCTTCTAAGCACTTGGCCGCAGGTTCGAATCCTGCCGGGGGTGCCATCTAATTTCATACCAGGCTACCTCCTCAAACGCAGTTCTGGCTCCTGGGCCTGTGTCTCGCTTCGCTCAATCCAGTGAAGGATGTAGAAGGCGGCAGCTATGATCGTCACGAGTGCAACGACTATCAAGGCTTTCGTAACGGCCAGCGAGTAGGCCGTTGACTGCGCCCAGATATTGAGCGCTATAACTACGGTCATGCTACTGATGAGACCGGCTGCCATTGCAACCAAACTGAACCGCGGAGAACTAAAGGGCAGCCAGTAGAACAGCAGACCAAACACAAGGAGGCCGAAGAGGCCATAGAGAAGGACCCCCATTCCGAGGAAATCCGAACGAGGAAAGCCCCAGAATTCACTGTTCCATAGCAGCCACAGGAAGACCACCGGCAATGCACTCGCTATCACTCGGGTTGTCACAGCCGATCGCCTGTCGCGGATCGAGCGAAACAGAGCGAATAGCAGAAGAGGCGTCGAGGCGCCCAGCAATCCCACGATGGCGAAGATCACAACA
>JANQIZ010000003.1 GCA_028281895.1 Dehalococcoidia bacterium | reverse complement strand
CACGCCCATCGAGTGGGCCACGATATCCACCTTCTCGGCACCCGTATACTCCAGCACAGCCTGTATAAACGCTCTCGTGCGTGTGAGATAGGACCGCGAGTGATACTGAAACGCCGTCAACGAGATATCCGCGGGCCCCCAGGTCGTGGCGTACAGCTCGGATGAACGATAGCCCTGGGAGATGAAGTACTCGATCGAGTCGGTCCATCCGGTCAAGCCCGGTCCGGTGCCGAGGGCACTGTCCGAGTTGCCGTGAATGAAGATGACAGGATCTCTGGTCACGGGCTCGCTGCTGCTGCTCCGTCCACCAAAGCTTCCTCCCGTGACATCTCCTCGTACGAAGTCGAAGCTGCCATATCCATTGGCCTGAAGCCAGCTCTGAAAGTCCGCGGTCAGGCCGGTATCGAGCGCGAATGCACCCCCGTTGCCGGCGCCAAGAACGACCAATCCAACCACGATTCCGGCGGCGAATGTGAGACGAGAGCCTCTGATCATGGCCTGCTCCTTCTGTCCCTCGTGATCCGGGTGAATAAAAACCGAACGTTCGTTCAGTAACTGTTGCGATGGATTTTATCTGATCTCGGCATTGTGATCAAGGCCCGGTCAGGCCCAACATCGGACAGGCATCCAGCTCGGTTTGATGAAACAGACAGAGACCGCGGAATCGCCACGTCTGCGGCATCGTCTACTACCCTCAGGCAGAATGCGCTGGTATGTTCAGCAGCGGTGTCGATACACTCGACCACGTCCGTGCTGAGACCCTCTACCGGGAGGACCCGGAGACCCATCGCCGGGATTGGCGGGAGGGCTATATCGGGGGCGTCCACTAGGAGAACGAACGGCACCTAGTACCACCGGAAGGTCCGGCTGAACGACGCCACGGGCGCGCGTGGCAGTCCGAACGGCTACCGGACCCTGTGCCATAACGACGGCGAGCCCCTCCACGCCATGGAAGTCGGGATTACCTGGGACGCCGGGTCCAACCGCGGCAGAACGCTTTTCCGGTGCCCGCCGTGCGGCCTGCTCCTCAAACTCGGCGAATACAACCGGTCAGCACACACGGGGCTTGCTGCAGCACTCCGCGAGTCGACAGCAGGGCGCGACGAGCAGGTCGACAACCTCGGTGGAGGAGCACTGCTCTGCAGCGTCCTCCGATAGGACGGGTTCGGAATCGGCATCGAACTCGTCGTCGATGACGCGATCGCGCAGGCTGAGAGGGTCGACGCCCTTGATGCCGCCCGGTACCACATCACTGTTGACGATTACCTCGAATCGCTCACACTCTTAACGAAAGCGAACTTCACAAGGGTACACGCACGCCCTTAGCGATGGCCGCGTTGGAGAGCATCGCCCAGCTTCACTATAGCGCCGACTCGACCGCGTGGAGGGCACCGTGAACGGGGTTCGCTCACGAATTCTCTCGTGTGGCTTCAAGGGGTGGCGCAATATTATCCTGCGGCTCGACAACCACTGCTATCCTTGCCGCATGACCATTACCAAGGCTGATCTCGCAGCAGCCATCGTCGCGCAGACCGACCTGCACACTGCACTCGCCGCGGAATGCGTCCAGCACATCCTGAACGGCATGGTTGACGCGCTCGTCCAGGGTGAGAAGGTTGAGATTCGCGGCTTCGGCTCCTTCCGCATACGACAGCGAGACCCGTACGACGGCCGCAATCCGAGCACCGGCGAACCGGTCGCAGTACCGCCGAGACGGGTGGCCAACTTCACGCCAGGGAAAGAGTTGAATGGAGGAGTGCGGTAAGGGTCATCTCGAGAGAGGAGACTTCTATGTGTGACGCTGAACAACAAGCATCTCCAGATGAGGCGTCCTCCGCGGCACAGCAGACGCGCTCTCTGACTATGGATCTCCTCATCAGCGAGAAGGAGCATGCCGACCAGCGAATCGGCGCGTACTTCGAGATCCAAGCCAAGATCATCGGGATCGCGTTCCCGGCGGTGCTGGCCGCGATTGGTTGGATCTTCATAGGGAACAACGGCAACCCCCTGGAAGCAACGAGTACTGCGGTCCTCTGCCTGCTGATCTGCATAGTGAGTTCGATCTCTTTGCTGGTGGGGACAGTATTCAATGGGTTCGCGCTGGCATACATCGGCTACAAAAAGGACCACCTGGGACCGAGAATGCAGGCTCTCCTCGCGCTGGAAGAGAACCCCCTGGCAGCGCTGGCAACCGCGAAGGAATCGCCCGCGCGACGCCCGATCATGTTCGCAACGCTTGTTCTGGGCATCTCGCAGTCACTCACAACGCTAGGCGTTCTCCTCTATGCGGCAAGACTTGTTTGCATGCCCGACATAGCCTCATCAGGTCACGCGATGGGTCTGCTGGTTGCAGGCTTCACTACCATCGGCGCAACGATCAGCCAAGGACTGTTCCTTCTGGCCCTGAAGAACGTGACGACCAAGAACGAGCAATGACACGAACCAACTTCATGACCGGCACCTCGCCGGTCCGTCACCAGCAAGGGCGAGCACTCCAGGCTCCACGAACACCGAGAGCACCCGTTGCCTCTCGGCATAGCGACGTCGACGCATGGCTCAACGAACGGACATACCGGCACACAGCGGAAGAACGCACCAGGTCGGGATCTCAGCGATCAAGGCGTACCGGCTGGCGTCGCTACTGCACTCCTTTCCTCTGTCAGTGATCGCACTCGGGAGCAGACGCGATCTGGGCTGCGATCTCTTGGGAGAAGAGAAGGGACTCGGCGTACCTTCCGGTTTCGTCAAGCGTAACAACCACGCCCAGATCGCGGTACGACCATTGAGGAATCTCGCCGTCCGGATCATTGCAGGCACTCAGGTGACCCTCGATCTCATCCTCGTCCATGACCCAATGATGCCGGGTCTCGCGAAAATCGTCACCGAACACCGCTTGAACCTCTTCCGTTCCGATACGGCATGAGCGTGGTTCCCTGTCGGAGCTGGGCATTACGGCCACTGCATGCGCGATGAGATCGGGACCGTGGAAATGGGCCCTTATCTGAC
>JANQIZ010000375.1 GCA_028281895.1 Dehalococcoidia bacterium | reverse complement strand
AGATCAGCGCCCTCGGACTGGATCATCTCCAGGGCCGTCTTGCCATCGCCAACCGAATCGGCGTCAAAGCCCTCACGCTCAAGGTAGCGCGTAACCACCTCGGCGACGTTGCTCTCGTCCTCCACCACCAGCACTCGAGGGTTCGTTTCGGTCATATTGATCGCTGATCTCAGTCGCTTCTGCCGGGCCGCAAGCTCGGCTGGCATCGTCTCATTGTGCTTCAGCATTACGACCCTGTCTCCTGTTATGGCGAAGGCCACACCCGGACTTTCGCCGGGTGTGGCCATTTGGATCTCTCCTGGCCCGCCAGTGCCGGGCCGATCATCTACGACTAGTTGCGAACGCGGCTCACGCTGATCTTCGCGACGTCGTTGTTCCAGTCGAAGGTGGAAGCGTCGAGGTCACCGATTCCGTGCACGCCGTTGCCGATGTAGACGTATCCCTCAGCGCCGTCTGTAGCTCGAACTCCACCGTTTCCGCAAGGCGGTCCAGGGATGTAGCTGCAGTCCTCGTTGTTCACCTCAGAGCCGGCGTCGTAGCCCGGCGAGTAGAAGTGCTGCTCCCTCCACGTAGGCAGGCGAACTCCGTTCAGCGCTGCGAACGTGTCATTGGTCGTCACGAGCATCGTCGCCAGCGACAGCTCAGTCGCACGTGACGATGCGCTGATCTTGAGCGTTGCCGTCTCACCAGGCATGATCGGTCCGCCTGCGCCAGTCAGCACCTCAACCGCTGCGACAGCCGGCGAGGCTTCCAGCATGGCTACGAACGGGTCGAGCGCCGCATCCTCGGCCAGTCCAGCAAGCTCCGGGCTCGCAGGGTAGCCAAGCTCGAAGATCGGCTTAAGTGACGACTTGTGGGCCGCCACGACCGCGGGCGAAAGTATCTGGCCCTTGGTGATGTTGGTGATCGAAATCTCGTATGTGCGCTTTGAACCGGAGAAGCGCTCGTCGTCGTCATCATCGTCATCGTCACCGGATGCGATACCGCCGTAGAGCAGCATTCCGGCAGCTATCGCGATAGCCAACAGGGCCATCAGCAGCATGTTGCGTCGCTGCATCACCATCTGTGTAGTCATCTATCTCCTCCATATCTGACTCGCTCGAAATATCGGTCTGCCAGCAAGCGCTCTCCGTGCAAATCCACCCCCGCTGACACTAAGAAGCTACGCAGGAGAATCGACTCTCTCGGCCCGGATTCATTACGAAACTCTTAACTCTTTTCTCGCATGCCAGATCAGTCGCTGCATGGGGCAGGGAGTGTCATGGGAACCGGCTACGATCAGCGCGCTGAAGTCTGCTGCTGTGCGCCTGTGCGTGGATGTGGGTAGAGTCGTGAGACCGGCTCTCGCGATGTCCCCGAATGTGCAGATCAACCGATGTGAATCCATGCGATGAGAATTCGAATCTTCCAGGTCAACGCTTTCGCCCGCGGACCGTTCACTGGCAACCCTGCTGCTGTATGCCCGCTCGATGAGTGGCTGCCGGACGAGACGATGCAGGGGATCGCAGCGGAGAACAACCTGTCCGAGACCGCGTTCTTCGTCAGCAGGAACGATGGGGCATTCGATCTGCGATGGTTCACACCAACCGTTGAGGTCGATCTCTGCGGGCATGCCACGCTGGCATCCGGCTTCGTTGTCCTCGAAAAGCTGCAGCAGGGGACAGCCGGCACTGCCATTTTTCACACTCGTAGCGGAGAGCTAAAGGTTGGGCGGCAGGGCAGCGCTTTCGCTCTCGATATCCCGATCAACGTTCCCGTGCGGAACACCGACGCGGCGACTGCTGATGCTGTGGCTTCGATATTCGGCCTGAGGCCCGTTGAGCTGCTTGATGCCGGACTGACAGTCGCTGTGCTCGATGACGAGGATGATGTGCGAAAGCTCGCTCCCGACTTCGCACGAATGCAGGGACTGGGGATCGATTGGATGAGCGTTACCGCTCCTGCTGCGGATGATGAGACCGACTTTGTGAGCAGGTATTTCGCGCCGGGGTCGGGGATCGACGAAGATCCAGTGACCGGCTCCGCACATGGCTGGCTGGCGCCTTACTGGTCACAGAGACTTCACAAATCCGTGCTGATCGCACGGCAGGTCTCGCGCCGCGGCGGCTGGCTGGAATGCGAGGTCGGCGCTGACAGAGTGATAGTCGCGGGCGAGGTGGCCGACTACATGAGCGGCGAGATCTCGATCCGTTAGCGGTCAGGCGACCAGGCTGGCCTGTCAGTTCTTGATGCTGATTCCACCGGCAGTGGCTGCCCCGGCGAGGACCAGCGTGGGAGCTCCCTCGACGATACCGGTCTCGCTGCGCTCATCCTTAACTCCACCGAACGTCGTCGACATCTCGGATTTCACGTTCCACCCATTTGGAACCCGAATCTCCACTCCGCCGACCAGCGCCTGCACATCGAGCCGAGCCCCGTCTTCGGCAATCTTCGCGCCTGTGAAATCCAGTCGAACGCCTCCGAAGCTGGCGCTCACACTCCCTCCACGGAAGTTCTGTGAGGTCAGTGTGCGAGATATTCCCGAGAACGATGACGTGAGGCTGATCTCATCGTCAGAGATCGTCTCGGAATCCTTGCTGCCATCGCCGGAGCCTCC
>JANQIZ010000361.1 GCA_028281895.1 Dehalococcoidia bacterium | reverse complement strand
CTCGAACAGGGTCAGGTGCGTGGCGTCGCCGACCTCTTCGATATCGGTGGTTCGGAAGCTCTTCTGGACAGTCGTCACCCGCGGGTGCGGCGGCTCAAGCTCCCTTGAAAAATACGGCTTGAACGGCACCATACCTGCGGTGGTGAGAAGCAGCGTGGGATCGCCGGACGGGATGAGCGACGCCGATGGCAGGCGCAGGTGATCCCTGTCCTGGAAGTACTTGAGGAACGCTTCCCTCACTTCATCCGCCGTCATAAAAGGCATGTTTTGTCCGTTTTCCTATCTGCTGTGCTGCGTCATCGGCCCTTCTCCCTCCCTGGTCAGGGAGGGAGTCAGAGGGTGGGTCAGTTCGTCATGCTGAACTTGATTCAGCATCTCCCTCTTGTTTGTCATCCCGAGCGCTACCTCTTGTCATCCCGACCGAAGCGGAGGGATCTGACCGTACTTCCATGGTCACCGAGAGATTCTGAATCAAGTCCGGAATGACAAGGCGGACCACCCACTCCCTTCAAGGGAGAGGGAACAGGCCACTCCAGATGACACTTCATTCCCCCATCACTCCAAACACGAATTCTAGGTTTGGCCAACTGCAGCGTCAAAGTGGGGCGCACTCAGTTCAGACGACGCGGCTGCCTCAAGCGCTGGATGTGCAAGAATTCCGGCATGACGCCGAGCCTCCCATCACCCGACTTTCCAGAGCTTTCCAGCGAGATGTACTGGGAATGGGGGCCTATTCGAGTCAGGTTCGAGGCAACGCCAACACCGCCTGATCCAGAAACCATCGCGAACGTTCGCATCATCCCGTTCGTCGGTGAAAGGGCGGTCATCATCCACATGGACGACTTTGGCGGCCACTGGGATCTCCCCGGAGGAACCATTGAACACGGCGAAAGCTACCTGGAAGCGGTGCCGCGGGAACTTGCCGAAGAAGCCGGCGCCCGCCTGATCGATTTCACCCAGTTCGGCGTGCTCCACTGCATATCCGAGAGACCGGAGCCTTACCGGCCTCATCTGCCTCATCCGGAATTCACCCAGGTGGTTGGACACGCCGAGGTGGAGATCGTCGGCGAGCCGCTTAACCCGGAAGACGGCGAGACCATCTCACAGGTTCTCGTGACTGACCTGGAAGACGCCTGCACGAAGTTGCTGGAGCGTGAAGATGGCGGCTGGCAGGCTGAGATGTACCGCTTCGCCGCGGCGGTGCGAGCGACAGACTGAGAACGCCTCAACGCCACACCCGTTAAGATAGCCCTCGCACCGGCCGACCGGGAATCTGCCGGTAGCAAGAACATCGCACCCGCACGGAGAAGTGAAGCGCTCCGGCCGCGGCAGAACAGCACGAAGCGATTGCATCGTGCGCCGATCCAGACGTGAGCAGTCGATTCATCATCGCCGCCAATCGCGGTCCTGTCTCATTTGTCGCAAGGGACGACGGCACACTCGCGCCCGAATTCGACTCAACCTCGGCGCAGCTTCGCCCCACACCTCAATCCTCTCCCTCCCAGAAGGAGCAAGCAGAGACAGAGCGCGCCAATCCCTTCGGTCAGGCGCTGCCAGTCACATGGATATCTATCGCCGCATCCGCAGGAGATCGTGAAGCAGCACGCAGGGCAGATGGAGAAGCGATCGCCAGCGACCTCCCGGACGGCCACGCAGCGAGGCTGCTCACTCCATCCCGCCGCGGCCTGCACCGCTACTACAACACCATCTGCAATCCCCTCCTCTGGTTCCTGCACCACCGCGCATGGGGATTCACGCACACCCCGAGCATCGACCATGAGGCGCACACGGCATGGGACCACGGGATGGTTACAGTCAGCCGCGCATTCGCCGATGAGATCGCTGCCGAAGCTCGCCTGACCAATGACACACCGCTGATCTGGCTGCGCGATTACCACATGCATCTCGTCGCAGGCATGGTCCGCGAGATGGTCCCAGACGCCCGGATCAGGTATTCGCCAGCGGTGCCCTGGCCCAGTCCTGCCGACTGGATGATACTGCCGGCATCGTGGCGAACCGCGATCTTCGACAGCATCGCAGCGACCGACGAGGTAGCGTTGACATCGCACCGCGACGTCCGCGCCCTTGCCGCCTGCCTCGATGAGTTCGGCTCTCCTGAGATCGACAGACCGTTGCCGGAGATCACCGTCTCGCCTGGGGCGCCAGAGATAGAGGCGGTGACCTCGATCGCCCGGTCTCGCCGGGCCCGCAGCTTCATCGACCGCTTCGAACGGGACGACAGATACACCTTTGTCACCGCCGAGCGCGCCGAGCCGCACCGCAACATCGTGCGCTCTATTCGAGCCTTTGGACGTGCCCTGGAAACTATGCTCGCAAAAGACCGCGCTGTAGAGACCCGATTCCTGCTTGTGCTCGCACCACCGCCGCCACACCTCTCGCAGTACCGTCGCTACATGAGCGAGATCGAGCGAGCTGCACGAGACGTCAACGATCGTCACGGATCAGGACGCAGAAAGCCGGTCGAGCTGATCG
>JANQIZ010000382.1 GCA_028281895.1 Dehalococcoidia bacterium | reverse complement strand
AAGAGGGGCAGCGGTCAATGCTCCGCTTTCTAGTGCGTTCACCGCACGGGCGGCGACCTCTGTCCTGTCGACAAGCCCGTGGCTCTCCTTGAGTCGCCGGTACTCGTTCCACGTGGCGCTGATCGCTCTGGCAACCTCGTTCGTGTCCGCGGACTGCTCGATCTTGAATCCACCTTGGAATCCGCCTGGCGGCTGCTCAGCCTCTATGTCACGGAGAGTTCGCTGCATCGCCGAGAGGAACGATGGCTGCATCGCCAGATTCGCCAGCGAGCCTGAGATCCGCCCGGCAGCGATGCACGCAGACACCGCTGATCGGATTAGCTCCGAGCCCTCAATACGGCCTATTGCGCGTCCAATAGTGCGGCTGGGTGGCGGCCCGTCCGCCTCACGCGCCAGCAGGTCTGCGATGTCCTCGATCCGCATGAACTCGACATTCAGCAGGCCTGTCGATGCTAGCCAGCGGCGCAGGTAGAAGCTGGAGAAGTAGCTGGGTGTTACTACGGTGACCCTGCGGAGCGGATCGGTAGATTTGGCCTCGGCTACCAGTTGGCGCAGTTCGTCGTCCAGCTCGATGCCGGAGATGTGGTGAAGATTGCGCCGGGTCAACTGGGTCAAGAGGCTCCCCGTATGGCCGGTTTCCGGAGAGTAGATGGCGGGGATGGTACCCCCGGTGAGACTCGAACTCACGCATCTGGCTTCGGAGGCCAGCGCTCTATCCACTGAGCTACGGGGGCGCAGAGCTACATTCTAGTGGAGCCCGGCAAGAGCAGGGAGGAGGTGGCGGGTCAGCTGCGCTGTTCGGGCGCTGGCTCGCTCTCGGCTGCCTCTTTGCTCTCTTCGCTTCGGAGGCCAGTGCCGCCGCGGAACGCAGGCACTAGCAAGATCGGCGCCAGCACGGTCGTCACAACCGTCATCACGATCGCCACTCCGAACACATCTCTGCCGATGACGCCACTGGTCAGCCCTATGCCAGCAACGATCAGGGCGACCTCACCTCTCGGCAGCATTCCGGCAGCCACTCGCCATGCACCGATTCGGTTGAAGCCAACCCATAGCGCAGGAAGGCCGGAACCGCCCAGCTTGCTGATGATGCCGAAGATCGAGAGCACGACGGCAAAGCCAATGGCCGTCGCAAGACTGGCGTCCGACTCCTCGCCGCCGAATGCGCTGAAGTCGGCCTGCATGCCGATCACTCCGAAGAAGATCGGCATCAGGAAGTTGTTCACCTGGCGCATCGGACCTTCGATCTCGTGCTTGAGCTGAGTGTCGGAGAGCGCGAGGCCCAGCGTGTACGAGCCGATGATCATCGCCAGCCCGAAGCCGATCTCGGCGACACCTGCGGCAACGAAAGCCAGTCCGAGCGCGATACCGACGTGCGCTCCGACTCCGCGGAACCAGAGGACGATGCGCGAGATGTGGTTGGCGATCAGGCTGCCGATGATGGTGAGCCCGAGCCAGAAGCCAAACGCCTTGGCGAAGATCGTGAGGATCGAAGTCGCAGTCACAGAGCCTTCGTCCGCGATTCCGACGACCACCGCCAGGATGATGATGCCCAGCACGTCGTCGATCACCGCCGCGGCAAGCACCGTCACGCCTTCTGGCGAGTCGAGGT
>JANQIZ010000306.1 GCA_028281895.1 Dehalococcoidia bacterium | reverse complement strand
CACGCGGATCCGGGAGAGGGAATAGCCGCGGCACTCGCTGTCCGTGCAAGCACTGTCAGATCCCTCCGCTGCGGTCGGGATGACAACACAGTTCTCCCTTCAAGGGAGAGGGAGCCCCGCACAAGACCGCAAAAGCAAAACGCCTGTGCATAGATTCACTCCATGCGCAGGCGTCTCGCTTACCCTTGATCTGCGGACAGTCTGTCCCTTACGGCATGATCTCGTTCATCTTGATCACGGAGAACATCGCTCCCTGCGGGTCAGTCAGTCCGGCAAACCTGCCAACCGGCGTGTCCATCGGCGGCACCATGATCTTTCCGCCAAGAGACTCAGCCTTCGCAGCCGTCGAATCGCAGTCAGCCACCGAGAAGTAGTTGACCCACACGTTTGGCATCTGGCCCATCTCAGGCGACTTCGCCATGAACCCGCCAACCGGCTTCTCGTCCACCATGATCATCGTGTACGGGAACGGATCGGTCTGAGAGTGCACATTCACACCCAGCACATCGCCGAAGAACTTGCCAGCCTTCTCAACGTCGTCAGTGATCAGCTCCGACCAGACGAACGCGCCCACCTCGTTCACTATCTCGGCGCCGATGTGCTGCCTGGCCTGCCACAGCCCCACAACGCCCCCGGTCGGGTCGGCAACTATGGCCATGCGCCCCGACTCGAACACGTCGAACGGCTCGGCAAAGACCTGTCCGCCCGCTCCGGCGACCTTGCCAGCAACCTCATCGACGTTGTCGACGGTGATGTATGTGGTCCAGTGAGGCGGAATTCCCTGCTGCTTCTCCTCGTCACGCTGTGTGTAGAGGCCAGCGGCAGCGTGGCCCTTCAGACTCCCCATTGAATAGGACGATCCATCGCCCATGTCCTGGTCGTTCCACTCCCACCCGAAAAGGCTTCCGTAGAAGCTCTTGCCGGCATCCTGATCCGTCGTCGCCAGGTCAACCCACGACGGAATTCCCTGCTTATAGCCTGTTCGCAGTCCCATCGAATCATCCTCCTCTGCTTCGAATATCTCGAGCACTGCTTGCGGCGGTTCGAACCATGAGTGAACCTGCCGTCACAAGGTACGACGCACAGTGATCGCTATTTTCGACAGGCAAATGAATCGCATCTCTGGACATGCGAGGAGAGCGATGCCGCGGGACGTTCCAGCTAGAACCTGCGAGCAGGGTAAGCGAGGTGGCCTGTCATGCCGGTGTTCGTCACCCGGTAGACATAGCCGGTGGCGAAGGTGACGTAAAGGTCGCCAAGCGACCCGCCGCCGAATGTGCAGTTCGTTGGAGATTCGGCAGGCGTGCGGTGCGTTTCCTTCACGAGCCCCGAAGGATCGAAAACGTAGATCATCGACCCCGGTCCGGAGTCCGGACTGCCCGCGGTCGCAACGATCAGCCCTTCTGTTGTCAGGGTCATGCCATCGATGCCGCGGTTCTCGCCGAAGCTGAACAGCTGCTCGCCGGGGCCGAGCGTGCCGTTCTCAAGCACCGGATACGCCCGGAGCTCTCGAGGTATGCCGGCTGAATGCGTGCTGTCCGCGACGTAGAGCGTCTTCTCGTCGCGGGAGAGCAGCACACCGTTCGGCTTGGCCGTGTCGAAGGTGACGCGGGTCACGCTCCATGCTCCGCCGAAGCTGTGTTCCGCCATGTAGACCGACTCGTGAGGCAGGTTGTTGGGCTCGCTGCTGTAGTTCGGGTCAGAGAAGTAGACGCGACCGCTGGCTGAGACTGCGATGTCATTCGGCCAGTTGAGCGTTTCGTTGTTGTATGCCGCGGCGATGACCTCGGGCTCTGCATTCGGATCGTCGCTATTGATCTTTGTCACGCGGTGCGCGTCGCCCTCGCAGGCCCAGAGTCCGCCAGATCGATCGAAGGTCATACCGTTGGCTGCGCCGGTGTTCGACCGCCAGACCTCTGAGTTTTTCGTCGCCGGGTCCCAGCGGAAAGTCGTGTGTGCGGCGCACTCGTTGTAGAGCAGGGCGGAGCCGTCCCAGACCGGTCCTTCGGTCAGGTTCTCGTGGCTGGCGATCTGCTCCCAGTTCCATTCGTTGGTCAATGTTCGGTTCCTTTGGCGGTACTCAACTGATCTTGCTGGCTGTCATATTGGCCGCGACCTCTTGTCATGCCGACCGCGGGGTTCCCGCTTGCGGGTCGAGGGACCTGACCTTGCTTCCACGGTCACTGAGAGATTCTGAATCAACCCGTTCGGCTTCGCTCAGGGCAGGGGCAGAATGACAGATCATTGCACTCCTAATTCGGATACAGCAGGTATCCCTGCAGGCCGCTGTCTCTCACTACCAGTGTGTGGCCCTCGATGCTGCTGATGTACAGGTCTGAGAGATCGGGACCGGCGAAGGTGCAGTTCGTTGGCCTGTCAGCAGGCGTCTTGTGCTGCGCCACGACTCTGCCATCCGGCTCAAACACAGTGATGCAGCCGCCCGGACCTGACACTTCCCAGCCGGTGCATGCCACTATCTTTCCATCCGCGGCCAGCGTCATGCCGTCGATGCCGCGATGCCGCCCGAAGTCGTGCAGCACCTGCTTATCGCCTAGCGAGCCATCGTCATTCACCGGATACGCCAGCAACGCCCGCTGCTCGCCTGTTCGATAGTCGCTCTGTGCTACGTAGAGCGTCTTGTAGTCCTGCGAGAACAGCACGCCATTGGGCATCGAGGAGTCGAACGAGCGCCTGACACATGTCCATGATCCGTCGTCCTGCGGCTCGGCAGAGAGCACAGCCGAATACTCGATGCCGACATCCGGGTTGATGTCGCCTGCGCGGTCAGAGAAGTAGATACTGCCCGAAGGCGTGATCGCCAGGTCATTCGGTCCGTTGATCCGCCGGCCGTCCACGCTATCGACGATCGTCGTCATGCCGCCGTTGTTCTCGAAGCGAACGATGGAGCGGCCGTTGCCAGCGCAGCCATACAGGTTGCCCTGCGCATCGAAGTTGAGGCCGTTCGTGCCCTCGGTGTCTTCCCGCCAGACTCCGAGATGGCCGCTGTTCACATCGAGGCGCATGATGCGGTTCATGGCGATGTTGCTGAAGAGCATCGCCTCTCCGTCCCAACAGTTGCCTTCCGTGATGTGGCCCAGCACGGGCGCTGCGTCTTCAAAGGTCCATGACATGAGCGACTCCTGACGATTTGAACTGATATGTGGAAAGGCCTGTGCCGCCTTTGGTCTTGCTTGGCGAGGCAACGCGGCCAGATCGTTCTCTATTCGAGGGCGATAGACACCGGCATTATCACCAGACTGGCCGGACCCGGCAAACGAGGTGTCTACGTGCCCATCTTCTCGGCGAACTCGATGTAGGTATCGGCAGACACATCGATGCTGTCGTCGGCGACAAGCTCTGCCTTCGGATTGCCTTCACCGAACTCGGTCGACCGGGCGATGAAGCCGGTGCGCAGACCGACGGCAGCGGCGCCGTGCAGGTCGTTCAGGTGAGCGGCGCACATCATCACCTCGCCTGGCGCAAGGCCCAACAGGTCTGCCGCGCCGAGATACACCTTCGGGTCCTGCTTGTACGTGCCGAAGTTCTGGCCCGACAGCACCACGTCCCACGGCAGCCCGCCGTGCTTTGCCATGTTCACGAGCAGCCCGACGTTTCCGTTCGATAGGGTCCCGATGACGTACTTCGAGCGCAGCCGTGTGAGCCCCTCGACAGCGTCCGGCCATGGATCAAGCCTGTGCCATGCCTTGTTCAGGTGGTCGATCTCGCCCTCCGACATGCCAGTCAAACCGAACTCATCTATGAGAATGTCGAGCCGCTCCCGGTGCATCTCGTCAGCGGTGATGAAGCTCCGATGCCCCTCGCGCACGTCACGCGTTCCCTCCGTGTAGCCGGCGCGCCATCGGTCCGCAAACCTCTCCCAGTCGCCCTCAACGCCCAGCCGCTCGCCCACAGTGGAAACTTCACGGATAATCGAGCCGCGCCAGTCGACAACGGTTCCAAACACGTCGTAGACCAGCGCCTTCACCTGCGAAACATTGAAGCTCATGCGGTCTCCTGACCTGCGCTAAAGATTAAGCGAAACGCCACCGGCCACTGCCCGGCGGTATTCTAGTCCTTCGACAAAGCCGAGATTCCAGAGAGCGATACTTGACTCACACCAGCGATCTCAAGCAGCGGCACGCCGGGCTCTGGCGCGCTGCGACGACTCATCCATTCATAGAAGAGCTTGGAGCAGGAACGCTGCCTTCAGAGAGCTTTCGGCGCTACTTCCTCCAGGATTATGTGTTCGTCAACGACCTCGTGAAGACCGCCGGGATCGCGGTCTCGAAGGCTCCGGACCTGGAGTTTGCCCGGCCCGTCGAGGACTTCCTGCACGCGATCCTCGGAGCGGAAGACGCGCTGTTTCTCAAGGCGTTTGAGACGCTCCGCATACCGGAATCCGAATACCGCAATGTCGATCAGCTGCCAACGACATCGGCGTTTGGCAACTTCCTGGTACGGCTCGCATACGAAGGCTCGTTCACCGAAATCTGCTGCGCCATGTTCGTGACTGAGGGCGTCTACATGGATTGGGGAGAGCGGCTGCGTATTGAAGGCGCGGACCCGGCTGCTGCGGGCACGGAGCTCGGCGAGTTTTACCAGGGATGGATCGACCTGCACACAGCGGATGTGCTTGGCGAGATCGTCAGCTTCACAGGCAGTGTTGTGGATGGCGCTAGCTCCCAGGAGACGAAACGACTCGACGCCATCTTCGAACGAGCCCTGCGATACGAGATCGCTTTCTGGGACATGTCGTACTCAGGGGAGGCATGGCCGTGAGCACGCGTCCACCCAACGCGCTGACCATCGCCGGCTCAGATTCCGGTGGCGGCGCGGGCATCCAGGCAGATCTCAAGACATTTGCCGCCTTTGGCGTCTACGGCGCCTCAGCTATCACAGCTGTCACTGCCCAGAACACGCAAACTGTCACATCGGTCCAGGAGATCGACCTCGAAGTCATCGCAGCGCAGATCGATGCCGTGGTGTCTGATATCTCCATCGATGTCGTGAAGACCGGCATGCTCTCCTCGGCAGGCATCGTCAACCTTGTAGCCGAAAAGGCGCGCGAGCACGGCTTCAGCCAGATGGTCGTAGACCCTGTGATGGTCGCTGCTTCAGGCGCTCGACTCCTGCGCGAAGACTCGGTTGAGGCGATCCAGAAGAACCTGCTTCCCCTTGCCACCGTCGTTACTCCGAACATCCCTGAGGCCGAGGTTCTCACCGGGATCGAGATCACTGGCGAAGGCGACATGCGCCGCGCCGCTGAGCAGATTCACAACTTCGGACCGCGCTACGTTGTGCTCAAGGGCGGTCACATGGAGCAGGCCGATCACTCGGACGATCTGCTGTTCGATGGCGATCGGTTCGAGGTCTTTTCAGCTCCGAGAATCGAGACGACCAGCAACCACGGAACCGGCTGCACATTCGCCTCGGCCGTGGCATCAGGGCTGGCGCTGGGCAAAGACATCAATGCTGCTGTCACAGACGCGAAGGCATATGTCACCGCTGCCATCGCCAACGCCTTCCCTGTCGGCAAGGGTCACGGTCCGCTCAACCACTTCCACCATTGGTGGGATAAGTGATCCGTTTGCTCACAAGCAAGTAAGCTGACTGCCCAGACCGTAATGAACAGGAGGCAGACTGTGAAGATACTCGCATGGCGTTTTGACCACGTTGGCGACTGCAACCGCTACGGGAACTGCGTCGACCATCCGTACTTCGAGCTGCCGAATCGCGAAGAGCTCATCGACTACCCGCAGACGCTGCCTTCGGGATGCACAGGTCTCGAGTATGTGCCTGCCGATTCGGTCACCAGTGCTGATGGACTGACAGAGGATTCGCTGCAGGCGTTCGCTCAACTGAGGAACCGATCAGAAGGTCTGCGCGCCGCAGTTGGCGAGGCTCTTCACAGCATCCAGAGAAACCGAATGCACGAGGTGTCGGACATCCTGGATGCGGCGGTGACCGATTTCGACCGTGTCTGGAACTTCGAAGCTGCTGAACATCACTAGTTGGACTGAATGGACAAACCCGTATGGCTCTCTACCTGACCGAAGCCGAAGTCAGTGACCTTCTTTCGATGGACCTCGCGCTGGAATCACTGGACGAGGTGTTTCGCGCTCGTTCGCTCGGGCAGGTCGGCAACATCCCCCGCGCCAGGCTGCCGCTTGGACGTGGGAGCTACAACCTCATGGGCGCATCGTGGCCCGAGGCCGGGATAGTCGGGCACAAGTCGTATGCCGCTGGAGCAGGTGGAGCCAGTTTTCATGTGATGCTCTACGGCACCAACGGCGAAGGACTGCTGGCCATTATCGAGGCGAACAGGATGGGGCAGGTGAGGACCGGCGCCGCATCAGGAATCGCCACGAAATACATGGCAAAAGAGGATGCGTCGAAGGTCGCCGTGATCGGGTCTGGCTACCAGGCCGAGACACAGCTTGAAGCTGTCGCCGCAGTGCGGCAGATCACATCTGCCACCGTCTACTCTCGCACAGAAAAACGACGAAAGGCATTCGCTGAGACCATGTCTTCGCGGCTCGGGTTCCAGGTCGAGCCAGCAGAGACCGCCGAGGCAGCGGTGCAGGACGCCGATGTCGTGATCACGGTGACCAATGCCGCTGAGCCTGTGCTTACAGGCGAGATGATCGAGCCTGGAATGCATGTAAACGCCGCGGGAGGCAACTCGTGGCTCAGGCGGGAGCTGGATACGCAAGCTGTGGCGATGTCAGAGATCGTGGCGACGGATGACATAGACCAGGCGCGGATCGAGTGTGGCGAGCTGATGCGGGCTGCTGAGACAGGTCACTTCTCGTGGGAGCGGCTGGTGAGGCTCGACCGTATCGTTGCCGGTCTGAGGTCAGGCCGCGACAGCGATCAGCAGGTCACGCTGTTCGAGTCGCAGGGTGTCGCATTCGAGGACATCGCAGTGTGCAACCGCCTGTTGATGATGGCGAAAGAGCAAGGCATCGGCACCGAACTGCCGGGCTAGATGGCTGGGGGTTTGCTGGCAGGGTTGAGCGGAAGCTCTTTCTGCCATTTCGACCGTCCGCAATTTGTCATCCCGACCGCAGCGGAGGGATCTGACCGGACATCCACAGTCACCGAGAGATTCCGGATCAAGTTCAGAATGACGAAGTTTCTC
>JANQIZ010000297.1 GCA_028281895.1 Dehalococcoidia bacterium | reverse complement strand
GAGCGCCAAGCAAGACAGCAGGCGTAGCAGGATCTGGTGCGTCGGAAGGCGCCTGAAACCGGCCTTCTACATTGACGCCGTCTCGTTGTCCTGTTCCAGATTCGAACGAGAACGACTGCTCCTCGACTTCGCAACCGATCTCTTCGAAGCGACTGGCGATGTACCGACGAGCCTCAGCATGGAACGACGGGTTGGTCTCTGAATTCCGAGGCTGCTGGCAGAGCCACTCGACATCAGCGCGTATCCTGTCGGCATCTACCCGGCTTGCCAGGTCATACGCATTCGAGACTTCATGGCTCGCTCTAACTATCAACTGGCTTCCCCTGCCCATAGTTGTGCGCCTGTATACTGCCGCCGTCTGCCGGATCCCCAAACTCAATCGACTCTGGATCGGATCCCGGAATCTCGCGAATGGAGTGAACCATGTACATCCTGATGGTGCGGCTGAAGGTCAAGGAAGACAGGATAGACGACTTCATCAAGGCATCCATTGGCGACGCGGAAGGATCGGTGCGGAACGAGCCGGGTTGCCGGCGGTTCGACATCATCCAGGATGCAGACGACCCCACGGCCTTTGGCTTCACCGAGGTCTATAACGACGCAGCGGCGTTCGAGGCGCACAAGACCTACCCGCACTTCAAGGAGTGGGATTCACAGGTCAAGGAGATGCTGGACGGCGATGTTCAAGTGTCCTTCTGCCGGCCTGTCTACCCGAGGGGCGACGCCAGCTGGGACTCAATGCGCGCCGAGGGCGCTGTCGATGATCCCTACTTCGCGAACCACTCACTGCACGTCATCTCAGCGCCGCAGTACGTTCTTTCGGACCATGTGAACAAGTTCATCGAGGCCGTTGCGCTGGACGGGATCGGCTCGACGCATGAGGAGCCCGGCTGCCTGCGGTTCGATGTCTACCAGAACGTCGAAGACCCGACAGAGCTCTACCTGTATGAGGTCTACGCGAACCCGGACGCCTTCGAGTACCACCGCGGCACTCCGCACATCCAGAAATGGCAGGCCACGGTCAAGGACTGGTACGACGAGCCGCGTAGGGACGCCAGCACGGCGAGGCGCGTTGGACGCAATATCTGGCCGCCAGACAACTGGAGCTGGAGTTCAGGCAAGCCAGCCTGGTAGTCGCAGTTCGCTCAGCAAGAGACGGTACACAGCCGCACCAGAGCGGTGTGTGCGAGGTTGCTCGGATAATCGCGTTTTCTACGGCACGTCCATGGTGCGCAGCCGTCGAACTGTGAGAACCGTGAAGACCACGGTGACCGCCAGCAGAACGATGATAGAGACAGGCAGGCTGATGATCTGCGTGTCGTCTGCGAATCGATCTTCGTCGACCCCGTGGATCACGCCGAGCATGTATGCCCTGATGCTCAGGAACCTGATTCCCGATACGAACCCGGTGAACAGGAACTCCCACAGGAAGATGTACATCAACCCGTATCCGAGCGAACGCGATGTCGTGAGCCCCAGCCACAGGAATACGGAAGAGTAGGCGAGCGTTGCCAGGACGACCCCGGTAGTCACGCTGACCACTACTTGCGTGTCGCCCTCATAAGCAAGGACGGTGCTGATCACCGCGCTTCCGAGTATCGGAGGCATCGCAACGGTGATCGCGGAGGCCAGCTTTGGCATTATCAGCTGCCACCGGGAGGCGGGAGTGAGCGTGAGGTTGCTGAGTGTGCGGTCTTCCAGGTCGTTCCCAAGTGCTGCGGTAGCGACCGTGAGAGTGATGATTGGCAATACTGCGGCGCCAAGCATCAGGGCCAGCAGACTATCGTCAAGCTCAGCTGTATTCAGTTCATCCTGATTGAGTACGGCAACAACGCTCAACAGGATAGGCACAGATGCCACAGCTGCCATGATCAGCAGACGCGAGCGACCTGTTAGCTGCCTGATCGATATGAAGTACAGAGATCTGAACATCAACCAGTCACCAGGTAGCTGAAAACGCTTTCGAGGGAATCGTCCAGCGGCTCAACCCGCAGCAGTCGAACGCCTGCAGATTGTGACAACCGGGGCAGTGCCATCTGGAGGGAAAGCACGTTGCGGCTCTGGGCAATCAGCGCTCCATCAGGGTCAATGTTCACTGCGTCCACATCTTCAAGTCCAACCAGTCCAGATGCGAGCGAGCGAGGCTCGCTGCAGACGATTCGAACGTGATACGGCCTTTCATTGAGCGCGGCACGGATGGCCCGGTAGTCGCCCGATGCTGCCAGCTTTCCGTTCACGATCAGCAGCACGCTATCTGCCAGCGTCTCGATCTCTTCGAGGATGTGTGACGAGACGAATACCGTCTTGCCCTGTGCCGCCAGACCTCTTAACAGGTTCTGGAAGTGCACTCGCTGACGCGGGTCTGCTCCGTTCAGAGGCTCGTCGAGAATTAGCAGGTCTGGGTTGTGGACGATGGTCGCTGCAAGGCGCATCCGCTGCTTCATGCCGCGGGAATACCCGCCCATTTTGCGGTCTGCTGCGAATGTCAGTCCCACGTTTTCGATAGCGTCGGCAGATGCCTGCTTCACGTTCTCGACGTTTCGCATCTTCGCAGCGAACTCAACGAACTCCCGGCCTGTCAGGAAGCCGTAAACCGCTTCGTGTTCGGACATCACGCCGATCCTGGCGTAGAGCTCCGGGTTGTTGCGTGTTGATTCTCCAAAAACCCGCACAGCGCCCTCGGATGGCGCCGCCAGCCCGGTGATCATCCGGAGCAGCGTCGTCTTTCCCGCGCCGTTTGGCCCGAGCAGGCCGGTGATTCCTGGATATACATCGAATGAAACGTCGCTAACCGAAACGACGCTGCCGAACCACCGTGAGACGCTTTCAACCTGGATCACCGGATTTGCGGTCGCGCCGGGCTGTGCGATGCGATTTGCCGAGGCTGTCATACCGAGAGCCTCCTGTAACGGGCCAGGAGTATCCCGATGGGCACTGCGGTTAGGACGAAGAAGGCGAGTATGCGGATAGCAGTTGGAAGGTCTCGTGCCGCATAGCCTGCGTTCAGGCTGTCCTCGACATTGAAGACCAGCTCGTTGATGTGCAGCGGAGGGTCCGAGAGGCTGATCAGACCGAGCCACTCTCCCGCTGTCCCCGTCACTGTCTCTCCGAGCACACCTGCAGCGAACTGGCTTATCAAGAACAACCCGACGAGGCCAACCGACGCGTAGCCGCGCCTGGTCGTGAACGCCGCGACGGCAAGGCCCACGCTGGTCGTATAGACGGCTATGGCAGCTCCTGCGGCAAGGAACTTAGGTATGTCTTCCCAGTGGTCCACCAGGTAGTCGCCAGGCTGTGATGCGCTGAACGCCAGCCCGATCAGCAGCACGATCTGAGGAAGCCATACGACCACGAGCATGACTGTGAGAAATGCGAGGAACCGGGCAATGACGTAGTCGATAGACGATATCGGCCTGACCAGGTAGAGGTTGATGATTCCGTTGTGTCGATCCGGGCACAGCAACTCTGGACCGACAACCGCGGCGAAGAGGAAGAGCAGAATACCTGTGGCCGTGTAGTAGTCGGAGTGGCTCGGCAGATCAGCGGCTTCTGCGATCCCTTCGCCTGCCACGCGGTCGACCGTTCCAGCGATCAGGGCGAAGATCAGGCCAATCCCTACGGCGATTCCGACGAATAGCCACGGAAGGATCTTCGCTCTGCCACCTCGCCCGAGGCCGAGCGATATCCGCAGGCCGTCGGTGTAGACAGCAAGCCGCGCACGGTTTCGGCCCTCTCGCGGTCCGTCGTACCTGCGATAGCCAAGGTCAAAGACCTGGCCTTCTCTGTTCCCGCCGTTTGAAGTTCCTGTGCCCGGGCCCACAGCGCTTGTCATTCAGCGGTCTCCTGGGCAACGGGCTGCTGCGCGGGCACGTCATCAAATATCTCAGAAAGCGCATGGCGTCGCGGACCCAGCCTGCGGAGAGGGGCCTGAGCCTCGACCAGCGCCGCGGTTATCTCGTCGTACGTCTCTTCGGTCGCCTCCGGGATGATCACCGCAGTTCCCTGGTCTTCGGCATTGATGCCACGGGCCTTGAGTGCGGCCATGAACTCCTCGCGACGCTCTTCGACCTCCACGAAGACCGTCTCGATCTCCTCGGTGAACCCGGTCACGTCTCCCTGCTGAACCACGTGGCCGTCTTCAAGGACGATGATCCGATCGCAGGTGCGTTCAACGTCTCCCATGAGGTGGGATGACAGCATCAGGCTGATCCCGAAATCGGTGTGGGTCTTCCGCACGAGATCGAGCATCTCTTCACGGCCACCCGGGTCCAGCCCCGCTGTGGGCTCATCGAGAAGGATCAGTGCTGGATCGTGAACAAGCGCCTGCGCCAGCTTCACCCGCTGCTTCATTCCGGTCGAGTATCCACCAATCGGACGGTATCGCTCCTCGAAGAGTCCAACATGTCTGAGGGTGTCGGCTGCACGTGATCGTGCCTGCGATGGGGGAATCCCGCTCACCTGTGCCATGTGAGTCAGGAACTCCGCTGCTGAAACATTGCCCGGCAGGCAGTCGTGCTCCGGCATGTAGCCAAGACGGGACCTGACTTCGATCGCCCTGGATGCGTCAACGCCGAGCACATGCATCGAGCCGGAAGTTGGAGATATCAGGCCCAGGAACAGCTTGATAGCGGTGCTCTTGCCAGCGCCGTTTGATCCCAGCAGGCCGGTGACGCCTTCGACCACCTCGAAATGGGCGTTGTCCAGCGCAAGCACTGGACCATAGTGCTTGGTCAGTTTCTCTGCGCGCAGCAGCGCTTCCATTCAGCCAGTTCCTTGCCCACACGTTGATTGGCAGGCATGAGTCTACGTTGCGCAGAGCGACCGAGTCGTTAAGGAACCATGCAGATCAGGCCGATCTTGCTGGAGTGACTACCCTGCAGCAAGCAGAGCGTTCGTTGCCTCAGTCAGCTCCTCAAGCGTAGTGAACTGCTCGAACCGCGCTGTGATGATTCCGTCAGCGTCAACGAAAAATGTCCATGGTTCGGTTATCAGACCCCAGTCTTCGACAGGCTGGGCGACTTCACCGATATTGTTGTTGCCCGTGTCCAGCATCTCGCGAATGTTGTCGAATATCTCGACGTGCACGAAGTCGATTTCGCCTTCATGCCGATCTAGCAGTTCGCCAAGCGTCTCAAGCTGAGGCCCGCAAGTCTGGGTCACGCAGAATGCCGGGGTAGAGAACAGGACGACGGTTGGCTTTCTGTTAGCCAAAGCCTCATCCAAACTCAGACTGTAGAAGCGAGTATCAGGATCGAAAGCGCTGGAGATCTGGCGAACCTCGTCGATCGTTGAGGCGGTCTTGGTGCGAGTGACCGGCGCCATCGAACCGACAGCCGGGGCTGATGACTCCGGCTCTACCTGCACGAAGGTGCTGCCCACTCTCTTCTTGCCTTGCTCCTCCAGCGTCACCTGCACTTCCCACACACCGGGCCTATCTAGCGTTGTCGAAGTCGTATATGCGCCGCCGCGAACAGGCCACTCCCGCCAGACCACGTTGTTCAACGGTACGAAGCTCTCATCATCGATGTGGCGGTATGCGAACGACAGATCGTCCAGGCGGTCGTTGAGCCTTGTTCGATTCTCGTCTGAGAGCAGAACAACTATGGGCAGCCGAGCCTCGCCGACCCCGACGTCACGCGCCATCAGAAGCACGGAAAGTGTCGCGTCGGCGGTTGCCGGCGGAGAATCGCTGCCGTCGTCTGAGCCTCCGCAAGCTACTACAGCAAGGACGAGCACCACTACGGCCACAGACAGTAAACATCCTCGTTTGAGCAGCGAAGTTTGAGTCTTCAGCACCGATTTCCTTCTCACCATGCAGGCAGCGTCCAGAGGGAACACAGGTATGAGCTACGAAGTCGGCTTCATCGAGGATTGGTCACTGGAAACCGGTCCGGCTGACAATGGCGGATCAGTTGAAAGTGAGCATACGGGTTGGATTGTCTACCAGCACCATGCGCACATCTTCTTCGTGCATGCCGCGAGCACGCATCCGAGGGACGACTCTCGTCGGAATATGGTCGTAACCGTGGCCGCCGTACCGCTTCAGCCGGTGCTTGGAGCACACATCGTGGGCCAGCAAGACCTGGCTGCTTCGCCCATCGCCAACCAGGTGCTCGATCATCTCAATCCGCTCATGATCCGCAGGCATGTAGGTCTGAGGAGCCAGTGGATAGTAAGACTCGTCGTGCCCGAACAGATCGAAGTTCAGATAGACGCCGGTGGCTGCTACCTCGTCCAGCACGGCTCGGTCGTAGATGGTTCGCTCGATATGGCCCATCACCGTCCTGCGAAGATCACCCCCCCAGCCCTCAACCGCCTTGATCAGCTCCATCGGAGCCTCTTCAGACCGGCCAGGGTGAATCAGGAGCGGCGCTCCCGTTTCCTGCTGCGCCGCCACCGCAGCCTCCAGTACCTTCTTCTCGCTATCGGTCCATGGCCACGAGCATCCGATCTCGCCGATGATGCCCGCCCTGATGTCCGTCCCACCAACACCGTTCTCGATATCGCTGATGATCGTCTGCGCCACTTCATCGACAGACGCGCTTCTCAGCCAGTCGGAATGCGTCGAATCCACGTAGTAGCCGGAGCCCATGATGATGTTCAGGCCGGTAGCCCTGGAGATTCGGAGCAGCGCCTGTGGATCACGGCCGATCCCAACAGACGTCGAATCGACAATGGTCGATCCACCGTTGCGATAGAAATCGCCAGCTTCTTTGATGGCCAGTTCTTCGTCGTACAACCTGAGGTTGTCGATGCTGCTTGTCCAGTTCTGACGGACCCACCACAGGTTCTCCAGTGAGACCGGTTCGCTCATCAACCCTTTTTCGGACGACGTGTCTGGCTCTGACAACACTGTCGTGAAGTCGATCAGCAGATGCTCGTGTGTGAGAGTGAGGCCGACCATCGCGGACTCTATCGGCCCCTGCACCGTCAGGACCCGCCGTGACGCTCTGTGTTTTGGGACAGGGTGAGATGGAGATGTCATGGGAAGTTAGGCTGTGCCGGCTTTCGCCGATTGCTGGGTCTAGATTTCAGCGCTCTCAAGAGAGCGAAGGGCAGTGTATATCAGGATCGGTTCCGGTCAGTCCTTGCGTTGCCAGGGGACTATTTACCAGATAGGGATCTCCATGCCCTGCTCAGCAATCCCCGCTTTCGTCGTGACAGGTTTTGCGACACAAACCGCGCGATATCCGGCTGTCCAGAGAGTACGGTTCCCTTCCATGCACGGAGCCTTCGGGAGGTTTCGACATCGCCCGCAAAGATGTCCGACCAGCCTTTCATGACCTCCCAGCCGTCCTCGGATGGCTGCATCGAAACCCCGCCTGCTTCCTGGATGATCACCAGCCCGGCAGCGTAGTCCCATACGTGCGAGTATCCGTTGATCACGTACTGCATAGACCCGGTGGCTGCCATCATGAGTTCGTAGCAGGTGCTTCCCGTCATACGAACCTCGCCGAGGTTGCCTCGCAGCGGCTCAGCGATATCGAATCCGGAGCGAAGCCCCAGCGGAATAGCGGCGAGTCGTCCGGCTTCAGGAACTCCGCCATTGCCACCTGGCTGAAGACTGGTCTTCTCGCCGTTCAGCCACGCCCCGTTGCCTGTCCGGGCATGGACAAGAGCAGACCCGCGTTCTCCTGTCCATGGAGTCCAGATAGCGCCGACGACCGGTGTGCCCCGGTGCAGCAGGCCAATCGAGACTGCATGGACAGGCGAGCCATTCACAAAATTCTTGGTGCCGTCGATTGGATCGATCGCCCACATGTAGTCAGCGGCCGGGGGCTCCTCGTCTGGCGGGTCCTCCTCGCCAAGAATCTGGTGATCGGGGAATCGCTCTTCGATCATCTCGACAATGAGCTTCTGCGACGCTTTGTCGACATCCGTTACGAGATCTGCACCGACCTTTTCCGCCTTCTGCATCACCTCCATCGGCCCACCGAAGCGGCTCGCAACGAACTCGCCTGCCTTCTCTATAGCTCGAACCGCCAACTCCTCGGCAGCCTGCAGCGTCACGTCATCGGACCTTGGCTCAGTGATGTTCACGTTCTCAAACCTCCGAAGGCTCACGGGCGTATCTCTGATCAGCAAGAAAAAACCAGCGCACCCGATTCGGGCTCCGAATTGTGCCCGCCTCGTGGTGCCGATAGAATCCTGGTTTGGGGCAAGTCAGCAGTCTGATTCAGCTTACCCGTGTTCCAGCCTGAACCATGAGCACGGATTTGAGCGCCCCAAAACAGGCTCAACGACGGGAGACAATGATGACAAGTCTTGGAATGCGCAAATTCAGGCGCGATCCAGGTCTCGTATCCCGCATGTACTTCACCATGTTCATGCTGGGGATCCTTTACGCCGTGTTTGCGCTTGTGCTCTACGCGCTGGCGGTCAACATCATCTTCATCGGTGTGATCGTCGGTGGAATGGCGCTGTTCCAGTACTTCATGTCAGACCGCATGATCCTCTGGGCATCGGGCGCCAAACTGGTTACGGAACAGGAAGAGCCGGAACTGCACCGATCGATCAAGCGGCTTGCCGATCGGGCAAGAATGCCGATGCCAAAGGTCGCGGTAATCAACTCTCACGTTCCAAACGCCTTTGCCACCGGCCGCAATCCGTCGAACGCGCTCGTCGCGGTCACCACCGGAATCCGAGAGCGTCTTTCCGAGCGCGAGCTTGATGCTGTCCTGGGACATGAGCTGGCTCACGTCCGTAACAGGGACATGCGTGTGCTGGCGATCGGCAACTTCTTGGTCACACTGACCAGCTTC
>JANQIZ010000363.1 GCA_028281895.1 Dehalococcoidia bacterium | reverse complement strand
CCGTCTCAACGTCGAAGGCCACGAATAGCACAGCGTAGTAGTAGTAGCGGAAGTTGAAGCGCGACGGCTTATCGCTGAGCGGCCGCATTCCGCCTTCATAAGGAGCGCGTTTCACACGCGTGGTCCGCGTCGGCCGGATCTTCAGATACTTCGCCATATATGACATGCCAAGCATGCCGAGCGGCACGCCTACAGCAATGGCGAAGAATATGGCGAGGATCGCGTAACTTCGAAAGTAGTCGTCAAACATAGTCCGGCACCGCGTGAAACCGGTCTGAATTACGTTTCAGAAAGCCGCGGGCAGCATAGCATCGGCGCACTTCGCCAGCAAGTGAAAAAGAGCACAATCCAGTTTGGATGACGCCATTCCCCAACTGGACGGGGGAACAGCGATCAGACCATCAGAGCGCCGCGAATCCCGCGCATTCACCCTAGTCGAAGACGATCACGCCCCGGCCGTCTTCGCCCCTGGCCAGCGCGTCGTACGCCTCGTTGATCTCACCAAGTGAGTACCGACGTGTGATGAGGCTGTCGACATCGATCATGCCCTTCTTGTAGAAGTCCACAAGCTTTCCGAAGGTCTCGTGTGGACTTGCAGAGCCGTAGTAGCTGCCGAGCAATGTCTTCTGGTTCCGCACGAGGTCTACCAGGTTCACGCCCGCGGTCATGCCTTCCGGCGCAAGACCAACCAGCACGCCGGTGCCGCCCTTGCGGAGCGAATCCATCATCTGCTCTGTGGTGATCGAAGCGCCGAACGTGTCGAAGGCGAAATCAACTCCGCCATCCGTCAGTTCCTGGATCTTCTTTGCCGGGTCCTCTGCACGAGAGTTGATCACATCGGTCGCGCCGAACTTGTACGTGAACTCCAGCTTATGATCGTGGATGTCAACAGCGATGATCTTTGATGCGTTGAGGAGTCGAGCGCCCTGGATGGCGTTAAGCCCCACGCCGCCCGAGCCGAACACGGCGACGGTCATGCCTGATGTGATGCTGGGCTGGTTGATGACGCCGCCAACGCCCGTGGTGACCGAGCAGCCAATGAGACTTGCGACATCCATGGGAACATCGTCGGCTACAGGGAAGCAGGCCTGGTGAGGCACGACGATGCTCTCTGCGAAGACTCCAAGTTTGGCGAACTGGTGGATCTCTGTGCCGTCAGAGTCCTTGAGCCGGAAAGTTCCGTCGTACTGGCGCGTGCCGGTGAGACGGTTCGTGTCGCAGATCTGCGGTGACCCGGTGCGGCACGAGCGGCAGTGCCCGCAGTTGGCGACAAATGACAGGATGCAGCGATCGCCTTTCTTGACGGTCGTGACGCCTTCACCAATCTCATCCACCACGCCAGCGCCTTCGTGGCCGAGCACGATTGGCATGGGAAACGATGTCTCTCCCATCATCACGTGATGATCCGATGCGCAGATGCCTGCGGCGGCCATACGCACGCGGACCTCGCCTGGCTTCGGCGACTCCTGTTCGAGATCGACGATAGGCATGCGCTGTTTTGGCTCGTATAGAACTGCTGCTTTTACCATTTGTTGTTCTTATTTGCTCGTAATGTTCAGGATCGGTTCCGCTCAGGCTGTGCACCGATAGTACTTGATCTCAGGTCTCGTTTGCCGGTTTGCCGGAATAGAAAACGGGACGGCAGAACCGTCCCGTTTTCACGTCAACATCGACCGTCAGTTAGTTGGACTGGATGACCGCGCCTGACTCGATCATGTTGGCGACCTGAGCCTTGAGCTCCTTGACCTCCATGATGTGAGGTGATGCGCCCTTTTCCTTCTTGTCCCAGAGGACTCGGCCGTCAACGGTGACCTTGAACGCGCCGCCAGCTGCGGGCTTGAGGCTGATAGCCAGTGCCGGACCCGCCGCCTGGAATAGCTCGCTGGCCATGTATGCCGCAAGGTTCGCGTATCCACAGGGCACGCAGTACTCGATCTCAGCTTCCATCTTCCAGTCTGCCATTGTCCACCTCCGAATTAGATGTCGAAGCCATTCTGGCTCCAGATAAGAGATCGATCATGCTAACACGGCGATTTTCGCGTCCGCGGATCATGGCCACGGCGATAGTCCAGCATCGCGTCTCACGTACAGCGGATGTACTGGCTCACCGGTGTCATTGACTGCCAGGCATCGCCCTCCGACTCCGAGCCTAGTCATCAAATCCCGCATGACGCTAGACCGTCTATGCAAAAGTCCTCGATTCCCCCATGCGACCACCACTCGATCGGCCATCAACAGCTCGCGGCGAATCACCTCATCATTGGCCGGACCAACCGGATCCTCGGAATCAACCAGCTCCTGGGGATTTGTGGAGCGAAGGGCGAAGAGGTTGATGATGCGCAGCTCGCTGAATCCCCAGCCAGAAGCGAACCGGACGCATCGCCTGACCGTTGGATCGTCTCTATGCGCATCGGCAGTCGACGGATTCAGCATCACGAACAGGCAAGACTGTCCACTGGAATCGCTGCCAGAGAGCTGCCTTGTGAGCAGATACCTGTAAGTTCCGCATGGTGAGAAGACAGCATCGCCCGTGGCTCGGGGCCTGGCCGATGTAAGTTTGATCAACGGAAGGTATACTCCCGCAACTTCGCAGGGTGGCGCTGTTCACTTCGCGGAGATTGCAGCACAGTTCCCATCGCTATCGGCGCGCTATCTTGCCGGTTTCGACTGGAGGTGAGATATGACCACGGTTGAACTTCGACAGGTTACACGTGAGGATGTAAAACGAATCGGGGAATGGATCGAAGATCCAGAGGTGGCAGAGGCCTGGTTTGGCCGCTACACATATGGCGACGCGGCTCACCTGGGTTACGACCCTGCGGAGATGATCGACGCTACTCAGGTCGAGTGGGACGAGGTGTTTCACGACCCTCATCACCAGCCACATCGAGACATCTTCTCGATCTACACGGCTGAAGGCCAGCATGTTGGAGAGGGCCAGCTGTCGATCGATGAAGCTCTCGGTGATGCACAGATATCGGTGCTGATCGGCGACAAGACGCAGTGGCACGCAGGTCTCGGCACTGCGTCGGTGCTGGCGATGCTTGAGCACATCTTCGAGCACCTGCAGCTTCACCGCGCATGGGTGGATGTCCCGGAGTACAACACGGCAGCACGCGGGATGTTCGAGAGCATCGGCTTCCAGCATGAGGGCACACTTCGCCAGAGCAGGCCTCACGAGGGAGCACGTCACAACTCTGCGATTCTGGGGATGCTGATCGACGAGTATGAGCGTCACTACCCTGACGGCGTGACCAGCCACGTGATCGATTGGGACAGGCAGGCGATCTAGGCGTCGGCCAGCACCGGCCCAAGAACATCCATGTACTTGAGCGCCGACCCGGTGTTCAGCAGGACGACTCGCTCGTCTTTCCGAACCTCTCCGGTTGCCAGCAGACGTTCAAGGGCAGCGAGAGTGGCTCCGCCTTCTGGCGCGGGGAAGATTCCTTCAAACTCCGACATGCGCCTGACAGCGTCTACCATCTCGTCATCATTCACGGTTAAGGCTGTTCCACCGCTCTCGCGCACCGCCCTGAGCACCAGGAAGTCGCCGACTGCGGCTGGCACGCGCATCCCGGCGGCAAGCGTGTGAGGATTGGGGAACGGCTCAGCGAACTCCTCATCGTTGCGATAAGCGGTCACTATCGGAGCGCAGCCTTCCGCCTGCACGCAGACCATCCGCGGTCGCTCTTCTCCGATCCAGCCAAGGGCCTCCATCTCATCCAGCGCCTTCCAGATGCCGACGATTCCTGTGCCGCCTCCTGTCGGATAGACGATCACATCAGGCACTTCGAAGTTGAGCTGCTCGACGATCTCGTAGCCCATCGTCTTCTTGCCTTCGGCACGGTACGGCTCTCTGAGAGTTGAGACATCGAAGAGTCCGTGCTGCTCCGCAGCTTCGGCGGAGATCTTGCCGGCATCGGTGATGAATCCGTCCACGAGGTTGAGCTTTGCTCCGTAAGCCACACACTCCAGCTGGTTGGCCTGTGGCGCGTCTTTCGGCATGAAGACATGCGCCTCCATCCCTGCCTTAGCCGCATAGGCCGACATCGCTCCCGCCGCGTTTCCAGCGGATGGCATGGTCAGCTTTCGCAGTCCGAGTTGGTGGGCCATAGATACAGCAGCGGAGAGGCCTCGCGCTTTGAATGAGCCGGTGGGGTTGACGCCTTCGTCCTTGATTAGCAGCTTGCCCATCCCCAGAGACTCGCCGAGTGGTTCTGCGGTGAACAGTGGCGTATGACCTTCTCCCAGGGAGATGACGCTGGCCGAGTCCTGTACCGGCATCATCTCTTCGTAACGCCACATGTCGTTGCGACGCCCAGGCATCGCATCTTTCGTAAGCGTCTGTGCAGCCTTCTCCAGGTCATATCTTGCGAACAGCGGCTTCCCATCATCGGGGCATAGCCTCATGGCTTCTGTATGCGGATAAGTCGTCCCGCATAGAGTGCACTCGAGATTGGTGATGGACGAATTCATACCGTTTCCTGCTTCGCCAGACGTCACTGGCCTGCTGTCTGGACGTGTTAAGCGGGCCACAAGCGGCGCGCTTCACGGATCGGCCTCACATGCTAACGCGCCCGGACAGCACTATGCGGCAGCCGGCTCTTCGAGAGATGCCAGCACAGCTTCGGCGTCGATGGGAACGGGACGCCATGCAGGGTTGCGAGGAATGAAATCCCTCGTCACAGCCTGTCTGAGACTGCTCCCATCCGAATCCAGGAGCCATAGCGCGCCTGTTAGGCGATCGACAACTGCGACCTCAAAGTTGTCTGGCGACCACGCGGCGGTGAAAGCTTCGAACGGCAGTGGGACGAAGCCGTGAACCTCGCCGGATGCCACGTCGATTACAAGGAGGTTCTGGGCTCCCCCGCTCAGGTTGTCCACTACGAGCACGAACTCGCCGTCACTGGACCAGGCGAAGCCGGAATATGCAGCTTCACTGATTCTCCGCGGAGCCTCAGACCCGTCAGCTGGCACGACGAACAGCTCGACATCCCTGATAGTCGTCGAGATTGTGAACAGGATCATGGTCCCATCTGGAGACCAGACGGGAAGCAGATTCTGAACTGAATCATCGTCCGACAGGCGTGTCGCTTGATCGAGCGTGATTGGCGAGATATCGCCGTTCTCATCAGGCTCTGGGAGATCCGCCACGTAGACATGCCACACGTCATCGGGAACGACGAAGGCGATCTTCGATCCGTCCGGGGATATCGCAGGCATCGACGATCCTGCCGGTACATCGACAAGCTGCCTTATCTTGCCTGTATCGATGTCAACGTCATAAATCTGGAGTGTTCCTGTCACATCGGAGGCGAAGGCGACTCTTTGCCCATCGGGCCACCACGCCGGTGAGATCTCGACACCGTTATTTGTGTCCAGCTCATCTGCGAGCGATCTGATAGCGCTTGTCACAAGGTCGATGATGATGATGCCGGTGTCGGTCGCGCTGGATACCTCGACGGCGAGCATGTCGCTTGATCGATCACGAATGACGAGGTCCACAGAAGCCGAGATCTCTTCGGAATTGCCTGAGGCTCCTGCAGGGAGCGTTGCAGTCACCGCTCCGGGAAAATCACCTGTCTCGAAACCTGCGACGAAGATGCCTGTCGCATCAATAGCGCCACCATCTGCAGCAGACCAGATGACGTTCGCGTCTTCGATCACGTTTCCGAAGTCGTCAAGCACAAGAGCACCGAATGGGTTTCCGGCACCGACGACAACCGAATCGACAGCAGGGTTGATCACAATGGCCGTTGCCGGGCCGGGCTGAACATCGAGGTCGATTTCGGCATAGGCCAGAACGCTTTCCAGCTCGCCAATCGCTGTGATGAGCGGCCCTGCTGCAGAGACGGCCGCGCCGCCTGGAACGAAACGCCCTTCCGTATCTATCTCCCCGTAAGAGTCGTCAACCAGCTCCCAATCGATAGAGTCGAGCGATAGCAAGTTGCCGAATCGGTCGAACGCCTGCACCTCGAACGTCACTTCGTTTCCGACAGCGATCTCTTCGCTCAATGCCGTCACATTGATTCGATCGAGAATCCCTTCGGTGATCGTGCCGCGAATGGTCTCGGTGATCGTTTCGTCATCGACAGTAACTTCGACCAGCACAAGCGGCTGTTCCGATTGGGTTGGAAGCGTCCCTGCGACAAACTCGCCACCAGGCAGGATGGAGTCGATCACGCCGCGGATAGCCGTTAGCTCGATGTCAGGCTCGGGCAAGACATGTCCCTGCGCATCGCGGGCTATCACGTTCAGATCAAGGCGGTTGTTGACCCTGAGGTTGATCGAGCCTGGATCCAGAACTATCGAGTCAAGGTCGCCGTACTGGATGCTCACAGGCAGATCGAGGCTCGCCTTGCCACCCAGTCTTTCGAACTCAACCGTGATCGCTCGATCATGAACATCAACGTTTGGACCGGCGATGAATGTGCCGTCTGCCAGCACCTCTCCAGCAGCCCCTGAGGCCGACCACATGAACTCGGCGTCGGTGATCGGATTTCCGAGGGTGTCGAACGCCGATGGAACGATCTGGACGCGCTCGCCGCTCAGCAGTTCAAGCGATGATGGCTCGACAGTGATCCAGCCCGGCTCTCCCGGCTCAAGACGCATCGTCCGCATACTGACTGCTTCAGAGCCACCTTTTGTGGCCGTAAGACGGACTACGAGATCTCCCGCATCCTGGAACACATGTGTCGGCATCCGCTCGTCACTCGTCATGCCGTCGCCGAACTCCCAGAAGAACGACGTATCGTCGGATTCCTCAACTGGAGTAAAGGTGACTTCAAGGGGCACAGGGCCGCCACCCGAAGATGCTTCGAACTCCGCTTCAGGCGGTGAGCTGCAGGCGATCGCAGAGACAAGAGTGATCGCGGCGAAGATTCCCCA
>JANQIZ010000182.1 GCA_028281895.1 Dehalococcoidia bacterium | reverse complement strand
CCTTCGCTGCAACGCGTCGTCGGCTACGCCCGCTCCACGTTCGAGGTGCTTGAGCGCCGCTTCGCAGAGATCGACGACGATATCTACGACACGCCGTTTATCGACTGGCACGACAACGACACGACTGTCGGCGATGTGACCGTTGGCTACATCGCGCATGCGAACCGGCACCTCGGCATGATCGAGGCGCTGCGCGGGATGCGCGGCCAGCACGGCTCAGCGACTATCTGATGTTCGGCCGCAGCCGAGAGCTTTCACCGATCACCTTTCCAGCGCTGCTGCTGCTCGGATTCGCGCTGGTCGCATGGCTGACCGTCTTCTCGGGCGGCCTCGACGATGTTCCTCCGAATCTCAAGGAGCGTCGTGAGGGCGAGATGAGCGGCATCTGGGCCGCTCGCTTTGCGATCGACGAGATTCGCAGCGCGGTGCCGAATTCTGAGCCTGGCCAGACAGGTTTGCTGGCCGGCGATCCTGCCAGAGTCAGCGTCAAGTACCTGGAAAGCAGAACTCAGCGGCCAGGAAGCTGGGTTGTCCTGGTCGAGGGTCCGCTTCGTGTGCGGCCCAATACGCCCGAAGAGTTCGTGTCGCGTGACGGCGAGATTCTTGTTCAGGTACGGGCGTTCGGCGCAGATGTCGAAGAGTTTTCTGCGGGCCGGGGCGTGCTGAGGGCGCTGGGTGTATCGCCAGACGGGTTCGCAAACGTGCCGCTGAAGCTGGTCTGGCCGCCGTTTGATGTGTGGCTGCCGCTCTAGGTTGCTGTAGTTGCCTGCTCGCGGTTACTGTTCGGCTCTCTGATTAGCCAAACATCCCGGAGGAGCCTGCGATGCCCGAGCACGACTACGATGAGTTGCTGGAGAAGGCGAAGGAGTGGCGGGAGTGGTACTACGACGGCACGGTGAATATGAACCCTGTGACCGAGCCGGTTCAGGAAGCATTTGAGCTGATCAATGCCACGCTGTTCGGCCACATCTACCAGAGGCCAAAGCTTGATGGGAAGACGAGGAGCATCTGCACCATCGCCGCTCTCGTGGCTCGTGACAAGCCGAACCAGCTCGGCGGCCACATAACCGGCGCGCTGAACTACGGGTGGTCGAAGGAGCAGATACTGGAGTTGATCACGCAGATGCTGTTCTATGGCGGCTACCCGGCGGTTGTGAACGCGATGAATGCTGCGGCAAAGGCGTTCGAGGAGTACGACGCCAGACACGCGAACGACTAGCGATGCGGGTGCACGGACGACTCTCGCGGTCGTTGATGAGCACTTGCTGGATTGCGATTACTGGGTGAACGAGGAGTGATGAGTGCTGCCCTGCGGTGGTGCCAACTCACAGGCCTTCAGCCACCGAGCTGTCTGATCAGCCCCATCGCATCCGGGCTCGCCCATACTTCGGCGATCCGGCCACCTGAAATCCTGTAGATGTAGATCGCGTTGAAGCTCACGGTGTTTCCTGTTGGGGCAAAGCCCAACAGCTCACCCTCATGGCTGCCGGTAGCTGTCCAACGAACGGCTACGCGGTCGCTATCTACAAGGAGATCATTGATCTCGATACGGAGGTTCGGTAGTCCCGCGCGAAGCGTTTGCACCGCCCTGCGCGGACCGTCATCGATTCCGGCTACATCGCCGGCTGGTTCGTGTGCGACAACTTCTGGATCGAAAATCTCGTCAAGAGCGCTCAGGTCACCCCGGTTGATGCCTTCTTCGAACCAGCGCCGTACGATAGCTTCTTCATCGTGCATCGCGGACTCCTGACGACTCGAACCTGTGATCTGGGCGGAGTCTACAAGACTCAAATGAATTGGCAGATTCGAGCACATCGGTGTTAGCAAATAACAAGACAGGCGCTCCATTTGGAGCGCCTGTCTTTCCCTTGCGATATCTAAGGTGAGCTATGCGGCTGGTCCAGAGGTGTAGCGGCCCGTCAGACGCAGAAGCTCGATGGCCCTCGCCTCGTCCTCCAGCGCCGCATCGATAGCACGCAGCTCGGCCACCTGCCGCTCAGCCTGCTCCTCCGCCTCTCGCTTCATCATCTCGGACATGTCGTCGCCAACTGCGCCCGCCCACTTCATCAGTGAGTCGGAGGCTTCCCTCATGCGATCCAGCACTGACAGCGCGCTGCGCTCTGCGGCGTCCTTGATGTGCCCGGCGATCTCAAGCTCCATGCGCGCCTGCGCCTTCAGCGTGGCTACGCGGGCTTCGGCCTCTTGCTCGACTGACCAGGTTTCGTTCTTCAGCGCCTCGATCTGCCGCTCGATCTCTTTCACCTGGCGGAGCATATCGTCGCGATTTCGCTCTGCGAGCTTGACGTACTCATGCTCGGTGCGCACGAGTTCGCTGCGAGCTTCTGTCATACGCTGTTGGGAAAGCCCGGACGTTCGAGACCGTCGTGACATTGGACCCTGCCATGAAGAGTCTGCTGCCCTGACCATGGATGCCGGGACCGGCTGGTCTTCTGCCTGGCTTTTTGCCGCTCTCTGGCCGCTTTTCCTGGATGCCATATGAGGTTCTCAGTCCCGACGGCCCTGTCGCCGTCTTTGCCCGCGCCCATTGCCCGAGTGCATGCGCCCCTGCGCACAGTTAAATAGTCTGCCGAATGCCTTCTGAAGGCAGTCGGTCTAGCCAATATCGGCTTCGAGCGCAGGAAAGGCGCTGGAGCGGGGTTTGCCGGACGTTTGCGAAGTTTGTTGTAAGGCAGTTAACTGCGATTCCGACGCACGGCTGGCGTGTACCGGCGAGGATCAGCCGACAGTAATGGCTTGCTCGACTACGTAGTCACGCCTCATGCTCCTGGCGAATACGGCTTTGACGCGCCAGTTGATCTCGGTGTCGCTGAGGTCGAGCGTTGGTCTGTGGCTCTCTGGCAGGCTGAGCGAGAAACGCCACTCTCGTCCGAGGCCGCGCCGGAACGAAGCGTCTGTGTCCAGGACCAGCTTGTCGGCGGTGACGGTGCTGTTCTGCGCTCCAGCCTTTTCCTTCACTTCCAGCTCGATCCTGACTTCCGGGAATGTGCAGTCCTTGCTGACACTCACCTGCAGTTCGCCATCGATAGCGTCGCCGGGTTTCCAGAGACGGTCTGGAATCTGAAGCGAGATGCCGAGTTCATCATTCGAAGAGGTTGCGACGATGCTCTCAGGGTCGTCGGAAGTCGCCTCTGGGCTTTGAAGCGGGAGAACTGTGAACGGCTCATCTGAGTGCAGGTCGCGTGCGCCGGGCACATCGATAGAGACCCGTGCCGTCCATGCGATGTTCGCCGATTTGCCTTCAACAGTTGGCGGCGCGTCTTCAGGCAGCTTCAGCTTGAGCGTCTGGCGATGCCCAACCCCGTCGTCGACCTTCCCGTTTGAGATGAACTCGGTTGGAGCGTCGACGAGGTTCCTGCGCTTCTTTTTCTTCCGAGTGCTCTTCGAACCGGCGTCGTACTCCATCTTCCAGTAGGTCTCGATGCAGCGCAGTCGAGCGACCGCCTCGCGCACTTCAAAACCCTTGCCGGTTGAGATCGAGACGGAAACATCGAGGTCGCTGCCCGGAGAGGCTGTGACTGGATCGACAATGACCTCAATGTCAGCTTTTGGCTTTTTGAGGAATCGAAAAACCATGAGTTCGAGAACGACCTGGCCGATCTGATTGGCGGTTGGGAGGAGAGGCTACTCGCAACTCTCTCTGGCGGACTATACAGGTAAAGGGAAATGCTCACCGGCAAAGCGCCTGATTGGGCTGGCCGGCGGCTTAAGAAAGGGGCGCTGGCTGCGACTATGCGGGCAGCAGATGGCCTTTGAAGGTCCCGGCTGTCTGGTACGCAGCCTGGATGTTCTCGGCCTCCCGGTTCACCTGGTATCGAATCGTATCGCCAGGGCCAAGGACCAGCAGCATCGAGTAGTTCCACCAGTAGCGCCAGCCGTTCACGCTCGGAATCGAGATATCGCACTCCATGTTCTGGTAGTGCGTGAGCGGGTTGAGTCCAGAGTTCACCGTGATGTGACAGAAGTGGCGTCGCGGATCGAAGACATCGCCGGTCTCGATGCGAGTGCTCTCGATGGCGAAGATCCTGTCGAGAGGGACCACGTATGCGTCGTCCGGCCGCGCCTGGGTTCCACTCTCAGGCATCGGCGCACGGAGCACCTGCTCGAACTCGGTTGACGACTCGATCGCCGAAGAGACGCTCTCCATAAGCGGCGTCTCTGCAGACGACACTTGCGCGGGCTGCGCCGGTCGATCGAGAATTCTCGAGATCGTTGGCGAGAGCCACAGGAGAACGCCCTCGGCTGCCGCGTGCTGGATCAGCTCGCGCTTGCCAAGGCGGCCGAGCAGCATCGTAGCGAGGTTGTCGCCGGTCGGCTCATCGAAATTATCGTTGTCCACAGTCCTTTTCATCGGGAACGCCACAGTAGCGATCAGAACAGGTCAGGGCCATGAATAGAAAATGAAATATCTGACCCTCTTGGATCATGTTCGATCCCAGTTGCAAGTGAGTTGAGACGTGGATACCGTGCATGGAGCTAAGTCAAAGAGACGAAAATCGTGTTCAATCCCGCGTTTTCGGGCATGATTTGAGGGTGTTGGAGTAGAGAGTGCTAGTTTGTGATTCTGAGGCGAGAGGGGCGCCGAGTTCTGGCGTGTGGCCAGGGAGCGCGCTTCCCCTAAAACGTCCTCAAGAATCGAGGCGGTAGCTGCTTTAGCCTGAGGGTGAGGTTCGGGATTTAGGCTTTGATGAGAAAGTTGCTGGCACGCCCGGAGGGATTCGAACCCCCGACCCTCTGGTTCGAAGCCAGATGCTCTATCCACTGAGCTACGGGCGCATGCAGGAGCGGTTCGGCGGCACGACGGCGCGAAGGAATTGCCGTTCGATGATCCGCCAGTACGTGACAAGTCTATCTGAGCATGGACTACGCGGTCATGGCATTTCTGGCCATGTTGCCAGCGACGCCAACCGGGAACAGCTCAGGATCGTTGCGAATAGCCACTCATGCTCGTGGCGTTCGCTTCACGAACAAACTCATCTGCTGGATGCTGCGATCCTAGAACGAAAAAACCGGCTTGCCGGAATTGCGATGGGGTGGACGGTGGGGATCGAACCCACGATCTTCAGGGCCACAACCTGACGTGTTAACCACTACACTACGCCCACCATCGAATCGTGCTGCGTCGCAAAGCTGGAGTCGCTTCGCCTGGACCGTTTCTGCGCAGATCAGCGCAGCGGCCCAACCGCAACATATCGAAGCTACCACCCACAGATTCCGCGGTCAATTGGAGTCTGCTGCACGCATCGACCGTTGCAGCATGACATCGGACTATCTGCAACAGGTCATGAAACGCTGCGCTCCGGCAGCCTGATCCGCGGCCTAAGCCAAGCCTCTTCTTTAGGAGTGGTTGTTGCCCAGCGACTTCCGATACTCTTCCTTCGTCTCCGGGCTCGGAGGGTAGTACTTGCCCGGGCGGACACCCTCGTTGAGGATCTTGCGCTTCACGAACGCCTCTGCGCCCTCGTGCTCCTCGACCCAATCGATGCACTCCTCGGCGTACCAAGATGGCACCACGACGCAGCCGTCGTCATCTCCCACGATCACATCGCCAGGCCGCACGAGCGCTCCGCCGCACTGGATATCGCCGTTCTCCTCCGCAGGCTCAGCCCACGGCCTGCCACCGTATGGGGTGCGGTCCTGTGCGTAGACGATGAGGCTGTAGTTTTCCTCTTCGAGAACCTCGAGGTCGCGGATCGCTCCGTCTGTGACAAGCCCTTCAGCGCCGTTCATCTTCAGCTGGATCAGCTTCACGTCACCACCAACCGCGGCGTAGCGACGGTTCATGATGTCTGCGACCAGAACATCCCCGGGGCCGCAGCGGGCCATGGCCCGGTACTCAGGCGCGTCCTCGCCTTTGCGGGTCTCCTGGTCGATGTCAGGCCGGGGCGGCAGGAAGCGGAGGGTGCGCGCGCGGGCGGCGAGTCTTCTGCCGGGTGTGTACGCCCTCACGCCTTCCATGTAAGGCAGCGTGACGCCGAGCTGGTTGTTGACCGCGCTCCATACGGTTGCGACTGGAACGCGGCGGAATCTGTCGAGAATCTCGTCTGGAACGTGGACGGGCTTGAATGATCGTTCTGGCATCTGGGTTCCTTTCGAAGCTGGTCGGCGGATTGTAGACCGGTTGCACGAGTCCGGGTTGGCGAAGGTGAGCAGGTGCTCACTCAGGCCACGGGAAGTCGGTTTCGTATTCGGGTTTGCCCTGGATATCGAGTTTTATGCGATACAGCTCTCCGCCGCGATGAAGCGTGCCGTCGTAGCTGCCGAGAGTGCCCTCACCGGTGCCAGCCCATGCGGTCGTAACGTACAGCTCGTTCATGTCCTTGCCGCCGAACATGGCGCTCGACGTCTGAGTCGCAGGGAACTGGATCCTGCGCTCCTCCTTGCCGTCAGGGTCGATCCTCAGCACGCATGCGCCGCCCCACAGAGCCTGCCAGACGTAACCCTCGGCATCGACAGTTAGGCCGTCGGGAGAGCCTTCCTCGTTCTCATATGTCGCGAAGTCGCGCCGATTGGAGAAGTCGCCGGTCTTCGCGTCGAAGTCGTAGGCCCATGTGGCGTTCTTTGTCGTGTCGGCGTAGTAGACCGTCTTGAGGTCAGGCGAGAAGCCGATGCCGTTTGAGATGCCGATCTCATCTTCGATCATGTGGATCGAGCCATCGGGATCGAAGCGGTACAGCTCGCCGAGCTTGCCGCCGTCTTCGAAGTGGTATGTGCCTGCGAGGAACTGCCCGGCAGGAGTGGCCGAGACATCGTTGAAGCGGAGCGGCTTGCCGTTCATGATTCCGCGGTGGACGTACGTGATCTCTTCGCCCTCTCGCCAGAGGCCAATGCCTGACCAGCTCGCGACGACCATCCCGCCCTGCCTGTTGTTGGCGAAGCCGCCGATGTACTCGCCCTGGTAGATCGTGCGGCTGTTTTCAGTGGCATGGTCGTACTCGAACAGCCGCCCTGTCTGAATGTCAGTCCAGTTCAGCACCTGGCGCTTCGGGTCCCAGACCGGACCTTCACCGACCCTGTTCTTGAAGTCGGCGATCATCTCGACACCGGGCGTTGGATTGAGCGGCATTCGCTTGCGTTCCTTTCCTTAATGCCTGCTTAGCCGGCGAGGTCTTCGACCAGGCGCACCAGCAGGCGTGCGGAGGCTCCGGTTGCTCCACGGACATTCACGCCTGAGACGGAGTCGGACATGTTGATGGCCGCGATGTCCAGGTGAACCCACGGCGTATCCTCGGCGAACTCGTGGATGAAGTGCGCCGCTGTGATCGACCCTGCGAGCCGGCCGCCGCTGTTCTTGATGTCTGCGACTTCTGAGCGGTTTAGCTGTTTCGAGGTGTTGCTCAGCGGCAGCCGCCACACAGGCTCGCCCTGCCTGGCTGCTGCATCGTCAACAGATTTCCACAGGCTTTCGTTGTTGCTGAACCCGCCGATGTGACCCTTGCCAAGAGCGATAGAGACGGCTCCCGTCAGCGTGGCGATATCGACTATCCGGGAAGCGCCATTGTCTCGTGCGTAGCAGACGGCATCGGCAAGCGTGAGCCGTCCTTCGGCATCGGTGTTCACCACCTCTATGTACTTGCCGTTCATTGCCTGAACTACGTCGCCCGGCCGGGTCGCCGATCCGCTCGGCATGTTCTCTGTGGCGGCGCACACGGCGTGAACGTTGATCTTCGGCTTGAGGGCAGCGATCGCCTGCATCGCGCCGATCACCGCTGCCCCACCGCCCATGTCGCCCTTCATCGTCACCATGCTGCCGGGAGGCTTGAGCGACAGGCCTCCTGAATCGAATGTGATGCCTTTGCCGATCAGCCAGACGTTGTTCTTCGGAGCAGCGGAGTCGCCGCTGTATGTGATGTGGATGAACTTCGGAGGCTCGACACTCCCTGCTGAGACGGAGAGGTATGAGCCCATGCCAAGGGCGCGGCACGCATCCGCCTCAAGGACTTCGAAATCCAGGCCAGAGTCGCTGCTCGCATCCTGCGCCCTGCTGGCAAGCTCGGATGGCGTCAGGACGTTTGGCGGCTCGTTCACAAGGTCACGCGCCATGCACGCGGCGTCCGCGTATGCGCGCCCGCGTGAGACTCCCGATTCCAGATCCGCGATCTTCGAAGCTTCGAGCTCAAGGATCTCCAGAGTTTCCAGTGAGCCGTTCGTGGAGTCGCTGTCGCCAGACCCGTTGCTGTCTGAAGAAGACTTGTACCTGTCAAAGCGGTAGAGACCGAGTAGCGAGCCTTCAGCGATCGCCTCAGCGCAGTCGGCAGGATCGAGGCCTCCGATGCCAGCGCCGTGGACGATCGTTGCGGCTGTAGGCAGCTTGAGCGAGCGAAGCTTGCGCGCCACGCTCGCACTAACCGAGCGGATGGTGTCGTAGTCGAAATCGCCGGACGGGCCAAGGCCGGCGACTATCACGCGCTCCGCCGACACAGGACTGGCGTCTGCAGATGCTGTGAGCGCACCGGTGTGGATAACCCTGATCTCGCCCTTTGACCCGCTGATCTCTCCGGACTCGATCAGCCGGGAGATGAGGCCGCCCAGGGCGGTATCGACAGCGCCGGTCGCTCCCCCCGGCGTAGTGACGCCTTCGAACAGGTTGACGACCAGCCCCGGCGTTGGGTGCTGCGTGGCATTTCCCTGGATGACATTGATTTCCATGAGGTCTCCTGTGACGTCTTCAGGCGAGTGCCAGCTGGCACTTATGTGATGAGCGCGCCGGCCCGGCGGGGAGTCGAGCGGATTGTACGACTCACGCGCCGCGAGCGAGATCTGGCCGGCTCAAGCCTGCCCGGACCCGATCCGGACGTGCCGCCACCCGCGCGGAAACCGTGTAAGTGCTGGCACACAGGCGCGAGTTTGGCTCCAACTGGAGTATTGGTCTCGGTTTTAAACATGTTCAAAACATTGTTTATGCCTTTTACAAGCAAACGGTCGAAAGTAGGTACAAAAGTACCTTGTGCCAGCCGCGCCGTCCGAAATAACGTCCATACCCACGGCAGGTTGTTAGGCAGCGTTAACAACGTTTCGGCCTCAGCCTGACCGGCAAAACGCCCGGAACAAACGGCGTCGGGCGGAGATAACAGCAAGTGTCCGCTTGCTGACTGATTCAGGGGAGAGGACTCCCCGGGGGCAACATAATGACTACTGGTAGCGTCGCAGTTCGCGTCGTCTCTGACGGCTCTTTTCTTCTTGATGGTGGCCCGGTATTTGGACCTGTTCCGAAGGTTCTTTGGGAGCGGCAGGCCAAGCCTGATCGCAAGAATCGGGTGAGGCTCGGACTGAACTCGCTGCTGGTCAAGACTCCGCAGGCGAACATCCTTGTCGACGCCGGCATCGGCAACAAGGAGCCTGAGGTCTGCAGGGAGATCTACGGACACTCCTCTTCAAAGCTTCTCCGAAACCTTCGTGCCCAGGGCGTGACGGCTCGTGACGTGGACTTCGTCGTCCTGACTCACCTGGCCTTCTTCCACTGCGGCGGGGCGACTCGCCTCGACCGCGAAGGCAACATCGTTCCGACCTTCCCCAAGGCGAAGTACCTTGTGCAGCGCCGGGCGTGGGAAGAGGCTTTCAACCCGGACGAGCGGCTGATCCCGAACCTTGGCCCTGGTGTTGAGCATCTCCGCATCCTTGAGGAGCGCGGGATGATCGAGTTCCTCGACGGCGACACGGAGATTGTTCCGGGCGTTGAGGCGATCGTGGCCGACGGCTACTCCGAGGGTCACCAGATCGTGACGGTGAACACCGGCTCCGAGCGGATCGTGTATCTCTCGAACCTGATCCCGACTCCCAACCACCTGCCTCTTCCTTACATCACGGCGTTTGACCGCTTCCCGGACAAGACGCTGAACGCGAAGAAGGACATGCTGTCCCGCTGCGAGAAGGAAGGCTGGCTGATGGTCTTCGCTCACGGTTACCACGACAACGCTGGTTACCTTGAGCGCAAGCGCACGGGTCTCGAGCTGAGGCCGGTCAACTTCGCCTAGCAGGCAGCAGGCAGTGCCTAGTTTCCGTTAACTCGGCGTGAGCTGAACGCTGCGGACGAAGAAACGGGATGACAGGCATAGATAACTGAATACGCATCGATTTGACCGTACGGCGAGAGTCGTACTCCAGGTCGAAGATCGAGCAAGCTCGTTGGTAATGCGGGACCCAGGTCTCCTCACTTCGACCGGAGTCCCGCCCAAAGAGAAAGACCGCAGGCAGTCCTGACCTGCGGTCTTCTTTTTGTTTCTCGTTGGGTGAACGGTTGGCGCGTCGGGCCGCCGGTGTCTGCGCTGCATATGCGACAAGTGTCGTGGGTTAAGCGCATCCAGCGACCTCGGCTCAGGTGGTCTGTGGCTACTCTGTAGTCAGCACGCCGTCCACGTCGATCCCCGTTATCTTCACATCCTCGATGAGGCCATCTCCGTGTGCTGTTACAGCCGGCCCACCCTCTGACTCCCTCCCGGTTCGTGAGGGAGAACTGGGCCATTCGACCGGATGCAGGTTTTTGGCTCCCTGCCGGGTGCCCATACGACCAGTCGATTCGTCATTGGCCAGCAGGCCCCGCACCCTCAGGTAGTTGTCTGTGAGGCCGCTTCTGCCCCGCGCCCCTTCCCACAGCACCGGACGCACCTGTCCGATGCTCGCCTCGCGGAAATCTCGGGCTTGCTTTGATGTGATCTCGCGAATCTCCGCGGCTCGCTCGGACCTGATGCGAGGATCGACCTGGTCTGTGAAGTGAGCCGCGCTGGTGCCCGGCCTCTCGGAGTAAGGAAACACGTGCGCGTCCGCGAAGCGCGCCTGCTCGACGACTCTTAGCGTTTCGGAGTGGTCGTCATCCGTCTCGCCGGGAAAGCCGCTGATCACATCCGTAGTGATCGAGCAGCCAGGGACAGATGCCCGTACCCGCTCCACCGCGTCGAGGAACTGTCTGCCGGTGTAGCGTCGGCGCATCTGCTCAAGCACGGAGTCGCTTCCCGACTGCAGCGGGATGTGAAAGTGTGGGCAGATGCGGCCGTCAGATTCGGTCCATGCAGCCATAAGCTCATTGGTGATTTCGAGCGGCTGGAGCGACGACACCCGAAGCCTTGGCAGGTCGGTCTCAGCGATGATCGCGTTCAGCAGTCCCGGCAGATCGACCGCTCCGTCTGTCCGGTCCAGATCGAAGCCGTATGTGCCCAACTGAGTGCCGGTGAGGACGACCTCGGAGCATCCCTCAGACACTAGCCTGTTCACCTTGCCTACGATCTCGCTGACCGGAATGCTGCGCTCGCGTCCGCGCACCTTTGGGACGATGCAGTAGGCGCAGACCTGGTCGCACCCTTCCTGGATCTTCACCGAGGCGCGTGTCCTGCCAAGCAGAGCGGTTTCGAGTGGCGCAGTGTCGCCATCAGCGCATGGTGTGAATGCCACTCCAAGCCGCTCGGCGACAGACTGCACGATGGCCGGTTTCTGCCGGTTGTTCAGCGCAAGATCCACCGACTCCAGCGCCCCAACAGACGCAAGGTCGCGCTCTGCGTAGCAGCCCGTAGCCACGACCAGCGCGGCCGGATATTTCCGTCTCGCCGATGAGATCGCCTGCCTCGCCTTGCGGTCTGCGGTGTTGGTGACGGTGCAAGAGTTCAGCACGAACACATCGGGCGTCTCAGCAGGTCCGGCCATGTCGAATCCGGACGCGACAAACTCCCTGGCGAGCTGCTGGGAGTCAGCCGTGTTGAGCTTGCAGCCGTGTGTTTCGATCCGAAATTTCATACAAGGTCAGGTTAGAGCGTCGATAGCGAGGCGAGGGCAGCCAGTGGCCCCTCGCCGATGTGTGGTGACTCGATTCTATGCGTTGCTCAGTTCGTATGACCGTCGGCATCGACGAGACTCAAGCATGTCCCGTCCATCGTAGCCGCATGCCTACGTCAGTGAACCCGTGACGCCGATAGAACGATTCCTGTCTCTCGCCGTTCGGTGGAGTGCCGAGCTCCACTACTCGACACCCGTTCTCCGATGCGACCTGAATAGCGCGCTCAAGGAGTCGGCCTCCCAGACCACTGTCGCGGTGATCAGGGGCAACAAACATCTCCTGGACAATGGCGTAGCGTCCAAGTGTTCGAATCGCGGACTGATAGGAGACGGTCGCGAGGCCGACGAGAGTTCCTTTGTCGCGGGCAATCATGATGAATCCGAGTTCAGGATTGCCGATGATGTGGCTTGCCGCGTTCTCGCTCTGATTCGTATCGAGCGAGTCTCCTCCAAGCTCAATGATCAGTCTGTTCACAGCTTCGACGACATCTGCAGCGTCTTCGTCTCCGGCTATCTTCAGATCCATCGTCCTCTCCGAATTCATGGGCGTGACAGCATGTAGCGCAAGGTATCCGGGTTGAGCTGCAAGGCAACCACATCTTCATGCCATTCAGGCATTCGGTGTTTCGAGCCGACGCCGTTGCTCAGTTCGTATGACCGTGCAGTCGTCGCTGCTATACTCGCCGATGTGTCTGAACTGTTCCCAAACGGGAATACTGAAACTACCAACTCTATCGGCACGCCGCACGCAACTGGCGTCCCTGAGGGTGCGGCGCATCACCCGGCGGACCCTGCCAACCGGCGATAGGCTGTGCCGAGACCCCGACCGCATCTACTCACGAGGTAATCGCTCATGGAGACCCGCGTTGTTGTGACGGGCATTGGACTCGTCACGCCGCTTGGCCTCGATCGCAAGTCAACCTGGAAGGCTCTGCTCAACGGCGAGTCCGGTATCGACCACATCTCATCCTTCGATGCCGAAGGCTTCACAACGCGCATCGCCGCGGAGGCCAAGGGATTCGATGCGGCAGGGCTGCTCGGACGCAAAGAGGCCCGCCGGCTCGACCGCTTCTCGCAGTTCGCTGCTGTGGCTGCTCTCGAAGCGCAGGAGCACGCGGGCATCAACATGAAGAAAGAGGACGCCGACCGCGTCGCTGTCATGATCGGCAGCGGAGTCGGTGGAATCATCACCATCACCGATCAGCACATTGTCATGCAGCAAAAAGGGCCGACGAGGGTGAGCCCGTTCCTGGTTCCCATGATGCTGCCTGACATGGCTGCTGGCCAGGTCTCGATGATGCTCGGAGCCAAGGGTCCCAACTTCTCTATCGTCACAGCATGCGCAACCGGAGCCGACTCGATAGGCGAGGCGGCGGAGATGATTCGCCGTGGCCGAGTGGACATGGCCTTTGCGGGCGGCACGGAAGCTGCGATCTGTCCTATCGGCGTGGCTGGCTTCAATTCGTGCATGGCGCTCTCTTCCCGCAACGACGATCCGAAGGCTGCTTCGAGGCCATTTGACGCCGGACGTGATGGCTTCGTTCTCGGCGAAGGGTCGGGCGTGCTGGTGATCGAGAGCGAGGAGCATGCGAAGGATCGGGGAGCGACGATCATCGCTGAGCTTGCGGGCTATGGCTCGAGCAGCGATTCGCACCATGTGACGCAGCCGCATCCTGAGGGCGAAGGCGCGGCGCGGGCGATGAAGCATGCCCTGAAGCAGGCGGAGATGGAGCCCGAGGACATCTCCTATATCAATGCGCATGGCACGTCGACGCCGCTAAACGACAAGTTCGAGACCATCGCGATGAAGCGGGTCTTCGGCGATCAAGCAGGCAAGGTGCCGATCAGCTCCACGAAGTCGATGACAGGCCACCTGCTTGGCGCAGCGGGCGGCATCGAGGCGGCGTTCTCCGCGATGGCGATCAGCGAGTCGGCGATTCCGCCTACGATCAACCTCGACGAGCCGGACCCTGACTGCGACCTGGACTACACTCCTCACCTGCCCAAGCGGGGCCGCGTTCCCACAGCGATGAGCAACGTGTTCGGCTTCGGCGGACACAATGCGTCGCTGGTCTTCCGGGAAGCCGTAAACTAGCGGCCTGCCGCCAGGCAGTCTTTACAGCAGGTTCAGCCGCGCCAGGCATCGCCTTCGGCATCCGCTGAATCGATAATGTCTATTCCGTCTTCACGCGGCCAGAAGTCAGCGCTTGATCAACACGTCATCATCCCGCAACAGCAAGAAATGGAAGGTCGCCGCTCCGCCTCCGGACGGTTTCCACATCGACCTCGGCGGCGTGTCGCCAGTCCTCGCTCACACGCCAGTCATCAACCGCCTCCTCTACAACCGCGGAATCCGCAGCCGGTCGGTCGCGAAGACCTACCTCAACCCGTCGCCAGATGGCTACACCGACCCCTATGCACTCCCTGACATGGAGCCTGCTGCCGGACGGCTGTTGCGGGCGATTCGGAAGCGGGAGCATGTCGGCGTTTTCGGTGACTTCGATGTCGACGGACTGACCGGCACGGCCATAATCACCAGGACGGTCGAGCAGCTTGGCGGCTCTGCCCTGCCCTTCATTCCGCACCGCGAAGAAGATGGCCACGGACTCTCGATGCTGGCGGTCAAGGCGTTCAACGAGGCAGGCGTGGGGCTGATCGTCACGGTAGACACCGGCTCGACGGCGGTTGAAGAGGTGGCGGCTGCGAGCGATCTCGGCATCGACACCGTCATCACAGATCATCACCTGCTCGATGGCGAGCTGCCCGGCGCTGTGGCGCTGGTGAACCCGCAGTCAGATGTCCTGGCCGCGCCGCTGACAGGCTCTGGCGTGGCGTTCAAACTGGCTCAGGCTGTATTCGCCCTGGCAGACGAGGACATGCCGTTCGATCTCGTCACTCTCGCCGCGCTGGGGACGATCGGCGACTCCGCTCCGCTCACCGGCGAAAACCGTCTGATCACCCGCTTCGGACTGGAGGAGCTTGGGCGCACACAGCATCCCGGACTGCAGGCCCTGATGGACATCGCCCGGCCACCGTCTGCAGGCGGGCGTCCCACAACCGAGTTGATCTCCTTCTATGTCTCTCCCCGGCTGAATGCGCCGGGACGCCTGGGTGATGCCGAGCCAAGCCTTCGTCTGCTGACGACCTCGGATCGGGAAGAGGCGTCGATACTTGCCGCCCGGCTCGATGCCGCGAACAACGAGCGGCGCAAGCTGAGTGAAGAGGTTTGGAAGCTGGCGCAGTCGCAGCTCAACGGTGACGGAGCCGAGCAGAACCTGCTTGCTGTTAGGTGTGACGGCTACCCGGCAGGTGTGCTCGGTCCGCTGGCCGGCAGGCTGAGCGAGCAGTATGGAGCGCCTGCGGTCGCGTATACAGTGAAGGACGGCCGCGCACGTGCGAGCATGCGCAGTGTTCCCGGATTCGATGTCCACGCGGCGCTTACTCCAATGAGCGAGAACCTTGTTCGCTTTGGCGGGCATGCGGCTGCAGCCGGATTCACGGTCGAGACCGGCTATCTCGATGCTGTGCTAGCCGAGCTTGACCGCACCGCGGCGTGGTCACTGATGGGGCATGACCCTGAGCCGGTGATAGATGCCGATGCCGAGACGAAGCTGGGCGAGATGGGCGCATCGATGTGGGACTTTGTCTCTGCGATGGAGCCCTTCGGCAAGGGCAATGCCAAGCCGGTCTTTGTGTCGAGGGGCGTGCGGCCTGTTGAGGTCAAGACCATCGGCTCCACAGGTAAGCACTTGCGAATGACGCTTGAGGATGATGGCCGCAGGGTTGGCGCGATCGGCTTTAACCTTGGCGATGCGCGGCTTGGGAACGGGCTGCTAGACATCGTTTACGAGCTCAGGTCGGAGACGTGGCGAGGCCGCGTTCGCAAAGAGCTTGGCCTGCTGGACGTGAGGCCGAGCGGCAGCTAGATCCAAATCTTCGAGCCCAAGTCTTCCAGCGAAAACCCCCGATCCTTTTCCGTCAGCTTCGTCAGAAAAATCGTCGGAAGCTGGTTTCCGCTTGCTGAGGGAATGCGGAGGCGAGGTAGCTACACTGAGCCCGCGCTGCGGCTCCCGGCCAGTCACGCATCAATGAACATCGAGGGGGATCTCTGATGATCAAGAAATCGCTGCTACTTGCAGTGCTGATTGCGGCTGTCTCATTCGCTGGCGTATACACGACCACCGCGAAGGCGGATGACGGCGGCTCACCGCTAAATGCGACCCTGTTCGTCGCTATTACAGACATCGAAATCAACTTCTGGGGAACCAGTGGTTGGGCGACCACACGGGAAGAGCTACAGGGCCAGGTGGTGGCCTCGAATCTTCCTGAGCTCGCTGCCAACGGTGTTGCCATCAACCAGCGTTCGTTCGAGCAGTTCACCGGCGACCCGACACAGGGCGGCGTCCCGATTCGCGGTTTCTCGCGCGGTGACCTGACGCTCGTCGACGCCAGCGGCGTCACCTTCGTGGCGAACTACTTCGGACGTGTGAGCTCAACCGCTCAGTGCCCGTTCCTGACCCAGGGCCGGTTCTGGACCCAGTCAGGCAGCCCGATAGACGCTGACGGCAACTTCACCAGCTGCCTCGCTCCTAACCCCGGTCTTGGCACAATCGCCGGAACCATCGACGTCGACGGCACGATCTTCAATGACAACGAAGATTGGGATGATGACGACTGGGATGAGGCGGATGACGACGATGATGAAGGGGACGACGACTAGCTGTGACAGAGGTGCGCCGGTTGCTGCACGGAGCGGCTGGCGCACTTCACATCACCCGCTATTCAGATAGCGCTCAACAGGTCGGCAAGCCGGGTGATCGTCGCATCAGGCATGTGCTCTTCAGCAGCGGGCGTCTCGTTCCAGCCTGCTCCCCGGTTGATCCATATCGAGTAGATCCCGGAGTTTCTGGCTCCAGCGATGTCGTTCGCGATGCTGTTGCCAATCATCGCCACTTCGTGCGGCTCCCGTCCCAGTCGCTCAATCGCAACCTCGAACGGCTCGGGTCTCGGTTTCCCGCCATGCTCATGCGCCAGGATCACATGATCGAAGTAGCGCTCGAGTCCGCTATTCGCCACCTTCCTCGCCTGCACTTCGGGCTCCCCATTGGTCACGATCGCCATCCCGTAGCTGGGAGCGAGTGATTCCAGCAAGGGCTGAACTTCGGGGTACGGCACAGAGCGTTCTTCAACTCTGGCGGGGAGCATTCCCGCGAGCGATCCGGGCGAGGCCATCGAGGACAACCCGGACTGACTCAGCGCCTCGCTCCAGACCTCTGCACGAAAGCTATCGACGTGCCGCATGATGTCGTGGAGCGGCGATTTATCGGCCCACATCAGCTCGTACGCGTACCAGGTGCTGGCTTCGCGGCCGAAGTACTGCGCTGCAGCCTGACCTGCTGGATGACCGTCGACTAACTCACCGGCGACTCTTCTCAGAGCGGCCTCCAACTCCTGGCCGGTCTGCTCGTCGCCTACAGCCTCGGTTGCGATCTCTCGGAGTCCAGCATCGGCTACCTCGTACTCTGGGACAAGCGTGTCATCGAAGTCGAACAGCAGGGCCTTGAAACGCTGCTCCGGCATCTCATCTCCCCGGAATATCGTCAGGCCTGGCTGTCCTCGTTGGCCTGCGCCCTGGCCCTTCGCTCTGCGCGCTCACGCCGACGGCGTCCCGGCGATGAGCCCGGTCCATCATCGGAGCCTCCGGTGGCCTCTTCCGCTATCTCATCAGCCGTGCGCCACCGGACCTTCATCACTATGAATGTCACGGCTATGACCATCACGCCAATGGCGATCAGGTGCGCTTCCTGCAGGTGCGCGAAGTACGTTTTGTCGATGCGGATGAACTGGATCATGAACCTGCCAAGAGCGTAGTAAGCGAGGTAGACCATGAAGATGCTGCCGTGCGGCTTCAAACGGCCCCGCAGCTTGTGCAGGATGAACAGGCCGACGATGTTCCAGATCATCTCGTAGACGACTGCCGGATGCGTTTCGGCGCTGGCGAGATTGTGCTCCCGCAGGTTGCCAACCCTTGCCGGGCTATCGGGATGCGTGAAGTACCAGGCGAACGGCAGGTCAGTAGTGTGCGAGATGTGCTCGCCGTTGATGATGTCGCCGATGCGGCCGATGGTCTGAGCCAGCAGCAGCGGCGCTGCTGCCAGATCCATCAGCTTGCCGACGGGATACTTGGTGAAGTAGGCGTACGTGATGCCGCCGAGCCAGCCGCCAAGGATTCCGCCCCACAGGCCGATTCCGCCTTCCCACACAGCGACGATCTGGTCGAGGTTGTTGCCGTAGAGATCCCAGTTGTCGGCTACATGGACGATCCGTGCGCCGATGATTCCGCCCACGATTCCCCAGATGGCCGTGTTGTAAACCATGTCGGGGTGAATCGTTGGATCGCGCCTGGCGGTGCGTGCGACGAGCCACACTGCTACTGCCACGGCTACGAAGCTGAGGAACCCGTGCCAGCTGAGAGCGACGCTCCCGCCGCCTGTGATGTTGGGATCGAATGGGATCTCGATAGCGGCGATTGGGATGTTCGGCATGGTTCCTCGGGTGCGCCACACGCGGTCCGTGATCTGCGGTCCGGTCCGGGCACTGAATACTGGCTAATCCGCCACCCGGCCGATCACCGGTTCCGCGGACTTATTCAGATACGCCGGTCAAGAATACTAGGTTTTTATGGAGTCTGAGCCGACTGTAGTGGACCGGCACGCGTCTGGATGAGAAGGCTACACCTCGCGGGTGCGTCCCCATTCGTCGACTTCGCGTTCTCTTGGAATGGGCTTCAGGTGACGCGCTGTTGTGAACTCCAGCCTGTTGCCATCAGGGTCGAAGCAGTAGAAGGCGCGTTGCCCGTCCAGCCGCTCCAGCGGACCCTTGATGATCTCGATGCCGGCGGCGCGGACGGCTTCAAGCGTTGCGTCGAAGTCCTTGACCTCGAATGCGACGTGGGGAATCGGAGCGCCTTCGATCAGGTGGACCATCGTCTCGTCTTCGGTCTCCGACCAGATGAGGGAAGGGCCGTCTTCAAGCGATGGAATGATCTCGATGCCTGCAAGGTCGCGGTAGAAAGGCAGCGAGTCTCTGCGGTCCGCAATGGGAACGCCGATGTGGTTGATCGTCTTCATGGCCACTCGCCGGTTTGATCCTGTCATGCCCGGCAGTGTACCGGAGGCAGTGCTGTTCCCTCTCCCTGCGAGGGAGAGGATCAGGGAGTGGGTGACAGCCTGACCATCCGACCCACCCTCTGACTCCCTCCCTCAGCAGGGAGGGGAAAGTGGTCTCGTGCCTCTTGTCATCCGCCGCTT